>CBFGOM010000148.1:0-16646 GCA_965650385.1 uncultured Oscillatoriaceae bacterium | reverse complement strand
CATTAGTTTCTGTGATGGTTAAGTCATTTAGAGTAATGAATCGGACCTAAAAGGTTGACGATCGCCCCAGGGATGAGCGATCCTGGACGTTTAGGTTACGCTCACCCTTACCGTTGCACCGATGGTTAGTTCGAGTGTATAAGAAGCATTGCCACCATTGATCGCAATTTCCACCCAACCATGAGAACCGACGAGGGCGATCGCCCACCCTCGGGGTACATCACTGTAAGTCTTTCCGCCGGGAATCTGGCGATCGCCCACCCTCACAGACCCTAGTTTTCCCCTCACCCAAGTGTCTGGAATGTTGGTAATGAGGTTACCAAAGCGATCGATATATTGAATACAACCCAGGATTTCCGCGTTTTCCCACTGACATTGGGGCAGATCCAGGGTGACTAACGTCACGGGATCAATTGCTGGTCCTAGTTCCTCTAACGGGACTCCCTTACTCAAATGAGCGCCCACTGGAGCAAAAATATCTCGCCCATGAAAAGTGGTACTCGGGTCAGGGGTGCGCCAGTAGTCAGAATTACTCAATTCAACCGCTGCAAGAATGGGGTTTTCTGGACTGATTACCCCAGAGAATAAGCCGTTATCAGGTCCCACCAAGATGGAGTGCAGCAGTTGGAGGGCGATCGCCCTGCGCGCACTGCCTACACCTGGATCCACGACTGCCACATGAACGGTCCCCTTGGGGAAATAGGGATAAGCATTCATCAAACAAAAACGACCCGCAGCGACATCCTGGGGAGGGATCTCATGGGTGAGGTCCACAATTGTAGCCTGGGGATTAATACAGGCAATGACGCCCTTCATCACGCTGACATAGACATCATGGGAACCGAAATCGGTTAACAGGGTAAGCATGGGGATGGGGGAGAATTGGGGGATGGGGAGGATGGCGCAGATGGGGTGGGTCAGAAATAATTATTAAAATTTTGGTAAATTTTGATACTATTCCTGATTTTAAGTGTTATTTTGGAAGTAAGGGAAAATACATGAATTGAAAACGGAAAAAGTCCACCATGAACAAAATTAGTCATGAAACCTTGAAACAAGCGGCGGCCATGCATCGGGCAACTATCCGCCAGAAGCTACAGTATCGCCTAGAGATGGCTAGACAGAAAGGGGATGAAAACTTGATTCGGATGCTTGAAGCTGAAGCCAGCTATTTCAGCTAATCTCTGATTAAAAAGAACCCCGTTGATAAAACCGCAAATACAGACTGAATGTAGAGACGCCTCCTTTCGCGTCTCTATTATCGTTTAAGCCCCTGATATAGAATCTGTATCAGGGGCTTAATCTGTCTGGGAAATGCTCCCTTTTCTGTTAGGGATCTTTTATTGGCTTCCAGAATCCGAAAAGCTCTCCTACAGGAACTGAATGCTGCTGATTGCGGCAGGAGAGATTCCCATCAGGGATGCCAAAATTTCGCCGGTACTGGCGATCGCAATGTTGGTGATGTCTCCGTTTTGAGTAATCACGAGTTGATCCGCAGTTAAATCGCCGGTTAATTCCAGAAAATCCTGTTCCACTTCAAAATCCCCGATTAGGTCCTCGTCATAACCAGCTTGGAACACAAACCGATCGCTACCGTTGCCTCCAATCAAGGTATCATTGCCAAAATCTCCACTCAGGCGATCGTTCCCTTCTCCTCCGGCGAGGAAATCGTTCTGTTTGCCCCCAAATAAGGTATCATCTCCCTCGTCGCCATTGAGAGTGTCATCTGCGCGATCGCCATAGAGTAAGTCATTTCCGACACCCCCACAGAGACAATCTTTTTCAGTATTAGGATCCATCAGTTCCTCGATGCCGGTGCCACCAAGAAGGGTGTCATCCCCATCGCCACCGCAGAGAGTATCGTTGCCGCGATCGCCGAAAACTAAATCATTGCCTTGATCTGCGGCAACGATATCATCCTCCTTGCCACCGCGCAGGGTATCATTTCCCTCACCTCCAGATACCGAATCATCCCCCTGGTTACCGTTCAGGAAATCATTTCCAGCGCCCCCGAAGAGCAAATCTCGCCCATTAGGATCGAAGACTGAGGCATCATTGGGATTCCCTAGAAGCGTATCATCCCCAAGTTCGCCTAACAGGGTATCATTGCCAATGTCGCCAAAGATCAGGTCATTATCTTTGCCACCGTGAACAAAATCATCTTCTTTTCCGGCATGAATGGTATCGTTTCCTTCGCTACCTAAAAGATAATCATTCCCGCGATTTCCAAACAGTAAATCTGCATCGAAAAAGGGACCGACGGGAACATTGCTTCCTTTGCCTCCATAAAGAGTATCGTTACCTAAGTCGCCATAGAGGGTATCGCTATCTTCATCGCCAAAGATGCGATCATCATCTTTTCCCCCCCATATCCGATCGCCTCCAAATCCTCCAGAAATCGTATCATTGCCTTCATTGCCAAACAGATCATCATCCCCTGTATTCCCTTCTATCCAATCGCGATCGCCTTGGGAACCGATGGGAAAATCGCTACCCATTCCTCCGAGGATGGTATCGTCTCCGACACTTCCTAAAAGATTGTCATCACCCAGTTTGCCAAAGAGTAAATCATTGCCACTGCCTCCGTTGATTTCATCAGCGCCTCTGCTGCCTTCTAAGGTGTCATCTTCCTCGGTTCCGATGAGGATAGTTTCAACGGCATTCGGTTGGGCGATCGCTGTTTTTAATGGCACCAATTCGGGTACGGTGAGATTTGGACAATTGCAATCGGGTATTTCTAGGGGAGGTAAGGGAGATATCGGTATTTCCGTTACGTTGGAATCTGGATTAAGGGTTGAAGGGAGGATAGGTTCTCCTATCACTTCCAAAACGGGTTCAGGTTCCGGTGCGGGTTCGGGTTCCGGTTCCGGTTCCGGGGTTGGAGGTTCATCATCGTCAGTGATTGTGGCGATCGCTTGGGGAGTAGCGATCGCCGCATTGACGGGATTAGAAAGGGTAATTACAAACTGTTCATTCGGTTCATCAAGGGTATCAGCGGCGATCGCTACCGTAATTGTTTTTGTAGTTTCCCCGGGATTAAAGCGTAATGTACCACTCGTCGCCGTATAATCTTCTGGCGAAGTCGCCGTATCATCAACCGTGGCATAATCTACCGTAGTGAGCTGATTGAGTGCAGCACTCAGGGTTACCGTAAAAATTGCATTAGTTATATCGGAATTTTCTTCAGTAAGCGTAATATCTTCCAAGGTAAAACTGGGTGAAATCACCACTTCACCCTCAGAAAATTCCGAAGTATTATTAGTCGGGTCAGTTGCCGTAGCGGTAATCAATTCATTGGCAGAAACCGCACTGTCTAAGGTTTCGGTAAAGCTAACATTACCACTGGCATCAGTGGTAACCGTGGCAAACCCAATCAATCTTTCTCCTTCGCCAAATCCCGACGGATCTAAAGTCCGATTGGCAAAAAATTCTAAGCGAAATTCAGTGTTAGCCGTGCTGTTGAGCGTCCCCCGAATTGTGGTGGTTGTTCCATCGGAAATTGCTGAAGTAATTATCGGAAAATTTTGAAGATTATTAGATCCGGTATCTGGATCACCTGGATCATTAGCCGTTGTACCCGCCGGGTTAATAGCAGGACCGGCTAAATCGATGCCTAAGCTAGTGTTGGAAAATATAGCATTCGATAAAATTCCATTGTTACTGCCCGGACTAATCTGAATTCCTGCCCTTCCATTAAAGGCAATTTTATTGCTCTCGCCTGTAGCTGTTCCCCCAATGACGTTATTACCCGTTAGAGAAGCAATATCAACCCCATTTCCCTCATTTCCCAGGGGGCTAATTCCATCAGTTTGAGTGCCAATAAAGTTACCTAAAACTCGGTTATTACTGGAACTCAAATAAATTCCATTTCCCCTATTCCCAGAAATTAAATTACGAGCATTGGGGGTCGTCCCACCGATAGTTATGTTGCTAGGAAACGCATCCGTAACAATCCCATCTCCTCCATTGGCGATCGCCAGAGTGCCGGTAACATCAGTGCCGATAGAATTTCCAGCAATTAGGAGATCAGAGGCAGCACCACCTAACTCAATTCCATCGGATCGATTTCCAGAAATCAGATTACCAGAACCTGCTTCTAACCCCCCAATTCTATTTTCTGGAGAAAAAATAGCTATACCTTGCCCATTCCCAATGGCAGATCGTCCGGTGAGGTTAGTCCCAATAAAATTACCTAAAATTAGATTTTGGGTTGAATTAGTTTGAATGTTAACACCCGTTGATTGATTCCCGGAAATAATATTGCGATCGCCTTCAGTAATACCGCCGATCCGATTCCCAGTTGCACCTTGAGCGATCACAACCCCCGCTTCACCATTCGCAAGTGCTACATTCCCCGTGAAATCGATACCGATTAGATTTCCCGTTACTCGATTATTATTGGCACTGTTGCCCCCTACCAGAATGCCATCTGCTCTATTTCCAGAGATTAAGTTATTCGCAATACTATTATTTGCCCCCTCAATCCGCAGTCCATCCCCACTATTTTGTACGGCTTCGGTTCCTTGCAAACTTGTTCCGATGTAATTGCCCAATATTGAATTAAATGCGCTAGTTTCACGAACATAAATTCCCGAAGTACCATTACCGGAAATAACATTGCGAACAGAATCGGAATCTCCCCCAATTAGGCTCCTAGAACCACCGGATATCAAAATTCCACTAAACGTATTTCTTAATGAAATTTCCCCCGTAATATCAGTGCCAATAAAATTGCCTACAATTTGATTATCATTCGCCTCGTTGCCACTAATTTGAATCCCATCAAAATCATTACCCGAAATAATATTTCGAGCGTTGACAGTTGTTCCTCCAATCTGATTATTAGGGGCATTGCGAATAACAATCCCACTGCCGGAGTTCCCTAAATCCTGAGTCCCCGTGACATCGGTTCCGATAAAATTACCTAAAATTTGGTTTCCACTCGCTCCATTGCCTTCAATATCAATTCCCACAGAAGAGGTATTATTATTTCCAGAAATGAGGTTGTTTTGAATCGTATTATTAGGGGAGTTTTGAATAAAAATCCCTGAACCGCTACGTTCTAAAAAACTCGTCCCCGTGGCATCGGGTCCCAGGTAATTGTTCTCGATTAAATTATTGCCATTGTCCTGGATTAGAATAGCAGCATTACTAAATCCTGCCCGATTAATCACCAATCCGCGAACAGTGCTATTTCCAGCGGTAATGTGTAAAACCCCACCATCTAATCCACCTATATTTGTCCCGTCAATTTGAATAAGCGGTGTTGCAGTATATCCAGGTTGAGTTGTGGCATCAATGACTACTGAATCTGTGATGATGGGTAAAGCTGATACCGGCTGAATAGTTTGGATTCCATTCCCGATGATATTAAAGGTAATGGTATCAACTTCCGGATTGGTATTGGCATCTAAAATAGCTTGTCGTAAAGAACCAACACCTGCATCATTAGTATTGGTAACAATGAACGTTGCCAGTACCGAATTATAATGTTTAACTGTTTCTGACTCAAAGGGTAAAACAGTTTGAATTTGCCCAGTTTTAACTTCAAGGTTCCAATTTCCGCCTAGGAGACTACTGCCGGTTTTGCTATTAGAAGCAGCAACCGTTATTCGGGTTAACTCACTGAGTTTTTGGAGGAATTGTTGTCCCCGATCGCCTGCTGCTACTTCGCACCCATACAGAAATAGCGAGGGAGAGCAATTCGGGGAAAAAGCTTCATGCCACTGCTGCAACAAATCCGCATAACAACTGATGTTTTCTAAAGTGAGATACCCGTTACCCAATTGCAGACTAGCAGCGCTACCATGAGAGACAATATGGAGGGTATGCAATCCCTTTCTCTCGGCTAAAATAGCGGAAATCTGCTCAATTCCGCCTTGTTCGGTTCCCAGGGCGATCGCCTCTGTTCCGGAGACAGTACCCGCCAGCAAAGTTTGCCATTCCGGTACTCCCGAATCAATTAAGACGAGGGTATGAATCAAAGACTGTTTAAGACAAGATTTTGCTAAAATTTCTATCATGATAGTTCTCCCAATCATTAATTATGGGTTAGGCGATAATTAAGGGTACTTTATTCAGTTTTGTGATAGCACCCGTTTTTTTAAATAAAGGATAGTCATTTAAGAAATGAAAGCATAATTTTTGAAAAATGTGGGGGCAACTGGCCTCAAATTTATAAAAATTTACACAAAATTGAGGGCGATCGCACCCCATAGCGACCCCCTCAATTTTGTGTAAATTTACTTTGAATACTTTCCGACAGACTCTATCATGTAGCCAAGGTTAGAAACCGGGTTTCTTGCCCCAATTTGGGGAGATTGCCGAAAGTTTGTTAAGAAACCCGGTTTCGGTTGCTTGTATCGAAGATGGAGAATTATCGTCCACCAACCACGACATTTTGAATAGAAATGTGGGGTCCGCCAACACTGACAGGTAACGGGGATTGTCCACCTTTACCACATCCCCCATTCAGATAAACCGAATCAGAACCGATTGCCTGAATATCCTTCAACGTTTGGAACACATTCCCCGAAAGCGTCACATCACTCACAGGTTCCGCAATTTTACCATCGCGAATCATGTACCCTTCTGCTGCTGCAAAAGTAAACATTTCCCCATTCGTTTGACCCCCTAGCATCCGGACTGCATAAACCCCTTCATCGATAGGAGCAATCATATCTTCAAAGGAGCAATCTCCCGCTTCAATTGCCGTATTAGTCATCCGTACAATCGGCGCATAAGTAGCACTCAGGGCGCGAGCATTTCCTGTTGGGGTTTCGTGCATTTTGCCAGCCGTTTCTCGGCTATGTAAACGCTGAGTCAAAACGCCATCTTTGATTAAATATTTACGTTGACCCTCAACCCCTTCATCATCATATTTCATCGAACCTGGTAGGTTGGGAATCGTCGCATCATCTACGACATTTAATTGGGAAATTCCCAACGGTTTACCCAGTTGCAGCACTTCTTGCATTTGAGGATTTTCATAGACAAAATCCGCCTCAGATAAATGACCGAATGCTTCATGAATAAACACTCCGGCGAGATACGGATCCAGAACGACCGTATATTGACCGCCTTTAACAGATTTGGCTTCTAACTGGCGAATCGCCCGTTCTGCGGCACTGCGAACCCGATTTTCAATGCCAGTGAATGCATCATAATCTGATCGCGAATGGACCGATTCATACCCTTGACGCACTAATCCGCCTTCCCCCCGGGCGATCGCCCCAAAACCGCCGGAAACATCCAGGCGTTCTTGAGCAATACAGGTCCCGGTAGAATTGACAAAATAAGTAATCCCAAAGCGATCGCGATAACTGGAACTGGTGGTTTGAATCCTCGGGTCAAAATCAAGCAAAAGCTGATTATAAGTTTCCACCATTTGCCGTTTTTCTGCCAACGAGACCCCCCGAGGGTCCCGGAGTAACGACTCGGCGACGTAATCCTGAATGGGTTTAATATCCGCTAGTTGAGTGGTTTCTGAACCGATTAATTTAGCTTGGGAAATCGCTTCTTCCAGGCGATCGCCCAACTCTTCCAATCCATTAAACGTCACGAAACTCCAACCCCCCTTATGACAGGCGCGGACCCCACCGGCGAGGGAAAAATTCCGGTTCACCGCATCCAGGCGATCGCCACGAAACGCGATCGCCGTGGATTCGCTTTGTTCCATGCGAATTTCTAAATAATCGACGCGATCGCGGTAAGGGGCGATCGCCGAGAGTAACCGATCCTGCATTGAATGATTCACGCGCTAACTTTCCCGATTTGACAACTTGCAATCTTTCTTACTTCCAGTCTAATGTGCCAAACTAGGACGCTGATACCCCAACGATTAGAAATCCGAGTTATGCCCGAAAATTTCTAGCCCCTCATCACAAAATAGGCCCCTAACCCTGCTTTCTGGTCCCTAGAGCCTCAGTCCAGTAGAAGGCAGGGTCCTAGTTTTTTCCGATGTCCAACCCCTTGAATCCCATACCCAGCGCCTAGAATCTAAAACTCTACCGATGCTTTAAAATCTCTAGCGTCTGGAAAATGCAATGGTATAAGATAAAAGCTTGTCCCATTACCCACCTTGAAGATGGCAGAAACCCTTTTCTTCAACGCGCTCAAAGCCGCCATTGACGAAGAAATGGCCCGCGACCCTACGGTATTCGTCCTCGGTGAAGATGTCGGTCAATATGGCGGATCCTACAAAGTCACCAAGGACCTGTACGAAAAATATGGCGAACTGCGGGTACTCGACACCCCGATCGCGGAAAATAGCTTTACCGGGATGGCGGTTGGTGCTGCCATGACTGGATTGCGCCCGATTATTGAAGGCATGAACATGGGCTTTTTGCTCCTCGCCTTCAACCAAATCGCCAACAATGCCATGCTGCGCTATACCTCTGGTGGCAACTTTACAATGCCGATGGTGATTCGCGGTCCCGGTGGGGTTGGACGACAACTCGGAGCCGAACATTCCCAGCGCTTAGAAACCTATTTTCAAGCCGTTCCTGGCTTAAAAATGGTGGCTTGTTCCACCCCGTACAACGCCAAAGGATTGCTGAAAAGCGCCATCCGTGACAATAACCCCGTGCTATTTTTCGAGCACGTCCTTCTTTATAATTTGAAAGAAGACTTGCCCTCGGAAGAATATCTAGTACCCCTGGATAAAGCAGAAGTGGTCCGACGGGGCAAAGATGTCACAATTTTGACCTATTCGCGGATGCGTCATCACGTTCTGCAAGCAGTGCCGCAGATTGTCAAAGACGGGTTTGATCCCGAAGTCATTGACTTAATTTCCCTGAAACCGCTTGACTTAGAAACCATTGGCGAATCGATTCGCAAAACCCATCGGGTCATTGTGGTGGAGGAAGCGATGAAAACCGGGGGAATTGGGGCTGAAATTATTGCTTCAATTAATGATCGGTTCTTTGATGAGCTGGATGCACCTGTGCTGAGACTTTCGTCACAGGATATTCCCACGCCCTACAATGGTACCTTAGAGCGATTAACCATCGTGCAGCCGCCGCAAATTGTCGAAGCGGTGCAAAAAATGGTCGGCCTAAAAATATAAGACAGTGTTGAAATCTGAGAATTGAGTTTTGAGTGAAATTGTCTAAATTTTTCACTTAAAACTCAATTCTTAACCCTCTAGAAGCAGGTAAAGTCATGCAAAAAAACCGTTCATTATTGGCTTTAATTCTGGTTCTGGTTATTGCCGCAATCGTTGCGTTGGTGAATGTCCCGTTCCGGTTGGGATTGGATCTTCAGGGGGGTTCCCAACTCACCCTTCTGGTGCGACCCTCACCCGAGGTCCCGCAAATTACCTCCGCCGTGATGGAAGCTGTACAGAGCGTAGTCAGAAACCGGGTTGATGCCCTTGGGGTATCTGAACCGATTGTTCAGTCCGTTGGGACCGATCAGATTCTTGTCCAACTTCCCGGGGTCAGTGATCCCGCCCAAGCAGAGCGAGTGCTTGGAGGGACGGCAGTCTTGGAATTTCGGCAGGAAACCTCGAATCCTGAAGTCCGGGCCGAACTGGACGTGCGGATCCAAGAAGCCACTCAAATTGCCGTAGAATTGGGCAGTTTACAAGAGTCAGGAGAACAGGGACAAATTGCTGAAAAGCAAGCTGAGTTCGATCGCAAACGCGAAGAAATTCAGGCACTCAATCTCCGACTCTATGAAAAAACCCCCCTCACAGGTTCTAACTTGGAAGACGCTTATCCCGAACCGGCGCAAGGTGGGGTGGGGGCCTGGAACGTGGGTCTAGTGTTCGATGGCGAAGGGGGAGAACTGTTCGCCCAACTCACCAAAAACCTGGCTGGAACCGGACGGACTCTCGGGATTTTTCTCGATGAAAAACTGATTAGTTCTCCCACGGTCCCCGCAGAATTTGCCACCACCGGGATTACCGGCGGACGTGCAGTTATTCAAGGCAGTTTTGAGGTTCAACAGGCGAATGACCTCGCGGTTCAATTGCGCGGTGGCGCGTTGCCAGTACCTGTAGAAATTGTAGAAAATCGCACCGTTGGAGCAACCCTGGGGCGCGATAGTATTGTTAGAAGTATCTACGCCGGAATCGGGGGCCTGGTGTTGGTCCTGATTTTTATGGTGGCCTATTACCGCTTACCCGGTGTGATTGCCGATCTATCCCTGCTGATCTATGCCCTGCTGACCTTAGCCAGTTTCTCCCTGTTGGGGGTGACCTTGACCCTACCGGGAATTGCCGGATTTATTCTCAGTATTGGGATGGCGGTGGATGCCAATGTACTGATTTTTGAACGGACCCGGGAAGAATTACGGGCGGGTAAGAGTTTGTATCGGTCTGTAGAGTCGGGGTTTTACCGCGCTTTTTCGAGCATTTTGGATAGCAACGTCACCACCCTGATTGCCTGTGCTGCGTTATTTTGGCTGGGTGCAGGTTTGGTGAAAGGGTTCGCATTGACCCTCGGAATTGGGGTGGCGGTGAGTATGTTTAGCGCAATTACTTGCAGTCGCACGTTAATGTTTTTAGCGATTAGTGTTGATAACCTTCGCAAACCCGAACTATTTTGTCCGAACCTTCAAAATGTTAGGAAAGTTTAGGGGGATGTGTTACCAGAGGCAGATTCGATGAAATTAAACGTTAACAAACAGCGCCGATTGTGGTGGACATTATCCGCAGCAGTTGTGGTGGCTGGGTTGATTTCGATGGTGATTTCCTGGCAACAGTTGGGAACCCCCTTGCGTCCGAGTCTGGATTTTGTGGGGGGGACTCGGTTGCAGTTGGAACTCGATTGTTCAGTTCCCAATAATTGCGATCGCCCGATTGAAGCGGGTCAGGTGCGATCGATTCTTTCCACCCAAGGATTGGGCAGCAGTAGCATTCAAGTGGTGGGTGAGAAACAGCAGGCGTTATCCATTCGCACCTCAACTCTGGATGTGGACCAACGCACTCAACTGGTCAATTCTTTAACGGAAGAAGTGGGCAGTTTTGATCCAGAAAAGAGCCAAATTGATACCGTGGGTCCAACTCTGGGCCGTCAATTGTTTACCCAAGGACTTTTGGCACTGATTGTCTCGTTTGCGGGAATTATTGTCTATCTCAGTTTCCGGTTCCAGTTCGATTATGCCCTGTTTGCGATCGTGGCTTTGTTCCACGATGTCTTAATCACTGTGGGGATTTTCTCGATTCTGGGACTGGTTTTAGGGTTAGAAGTGGATAGCTTATTTATTGTGGCGTTGCTCACCATTATCGGGTTTTCGGTGAATGATACCGTGGTGATTTACGATCGCATCCGGGAAACCCTCGCTCAAGATAAGTTCAATCGCCCCATTGATGAAATCGTAGATGATGCGGTGAATCAAACCCTCGGGCGATCGATTAACACGACAGCTACCACCATGTTACCCTTGGTCGGGATTTTCCTGTTTGGCGGGGAAACCCTAAAATCCTTTGCCCTCGCCTTAATTGTGGGATTTTTGGCTGGTGTGTATTCCAGTCTCTTTTTAGCGAGTAGTTTGTTAGCCTGGTGGCGAGAACGGAATGGAACAGGACTATCTCCGATTCCAGAAGGTTCCACCCCTGGAGATGCCTCTCCAGACTCCAATGAGAGTTAGTCAGGGTTAATGCTGCGTCGTTCTTCTGGATTTAGGGAGGTTGAAGTGAGCTTCTATCGATTGAGATTGCTCTGATGGAGAACAATCACGAATTTAGCGATCGCCCCCTTGACCCCGTTCCTCTTCCACAGGACCCCAGGTTCGAGCAAGAAGTGCAACGGTTACATGAGTACACCGTTGCCGCTCGTTGGGTGCTAGTGTTCCTGCTGTGGCTAACGGTGGGCAGTTTTAGCCTCTGGGCATTGCGAGACGATATCCGACTCCTGTCTGACCATTTTACCTGGGCGAGTCTGCGCTACGCCTTGAGTCTGCGGTACAGTCCCATCCCGGCGATCGGACTCACCTTCACTGTGAGCATGACTGTGGCAGTCCTAGTTTGGCAAAGTCGCAACATCTTATTTGGAATGCCACAATCAGAGCGATCGCGCTTAGAACAACAACTCCTCCGGATTCGCCAACAGGGTTCATCTCATCCCCTCTATTCCTGGATTGTCCAATCTCCCCGGCTGAAATAATAGTCAATCCGCGTCTCAAAGGGGTATAAAAACCCACACCCTCAAGGGTGGGGTACTCCCGCAATTAGCTTGCCTGCGATCGCGACAAGCAAAAACCAACTTTTTGCAACTGAATTGGGTATAACAGTCCGTTCCTCATTTTTTCTCTCAAATAACAAAGCAAAAGCTAGAAACCCTTCCTGTGCCGGTCATCTGAAGGAGAACCCCAGCTTAGTAAGATTGTATTGTTTAAAACAATAACTTGTGAAAACCGATAGCATTTTTACTGGATCTTTCAACAATATCCACGCAGCTTTTTTGAACTCATTCACAGTTCCCCTGGGAATGCTGAAGACTATCAATTTACCTCCGTTGAAGTTAAACAATTGGCATTTCGTTTGGCCGGGTTATTTCTTCCAAAAGCCGATAAACCTGACCAACCTTTTTACCTCGCCGAAGTTCAATTTCAAGCCGATGAAACCTTTTATTCACGGATTTTTGCCGAACTTTTCCTCTATCTGCGCCAATACCAACCGCGATCGCCGTGGCGGGTGGTCATCATTTATCCCAGTCGAACCCAGGAACGAGAACAACGCCACCAATTCCAGGAACTCCTCGATTTAGCGAGAGTTACGCGCATTTATCTCAATGAATTAGATAACCCTGACGACTCATTGGGATTCGCAATTGTTAAACTGGTGATAGAACCGGAACAAGAGGCGATCGCCTCCGCCAAACGCCTGATTGCCAAAGCCCAACAAGAACTAACCGTCCCACCTGTTCAACGGGATATCATTGATTTAATCGAGACCCTTATCGTTTATAAACTACCCCAAGCCAGTCGAGAGGAGATTGCCAAAATGTTAGGACTCACAAATTTAAAACAAACCCGCTTTTATCAAGAAGCATTTGTCGAAGGTAACCAGCAAGCAAAGCGAGACTTTGTACAACGTCTTGCTAACCGAGGAGAAAGCTTAGAAGAGATTGCCCAATTGACTGACTTACCCATATCGGTAGTTCAAAAAATCTTGGACTCCTTGAAGCAATCTTAGGGATAACCAGTCCTCTATGGTTGATAAACTTCCCCAAGGCAGTCGAGGCGAAGACAACCCATTCCATCTAACTCCGCTGAAATTAGTTTGAGAATTACACTCTAACCTTAAGTTCTCACCAATCCCTATATTCTGACTATGAGATTCTGAAACAAGAGAGGTTTTCCCTAGGACCGGATCCGGCCTATCTGCTAAGGCAGAAACCTTAAAGCAATATGAATCTTGGGATTCTCTTCTTGAATAAGTTTAACTTTTTTAGGTTAATTTTTCTTTGATGGTCCCTGCAATCTGGTGATCTCCCAAAATTCGAGTCCTCCCCCAACCCCTAGTCAAGCGCGGCTATTTCTCAGTCTTTGGGAAGATGAAAGGTTATTTTATTAGTGCTATAATGATAAGTTAATTTCTAAAAACTTCGTGGGAGCCTACCTATGGCTACAGGAGAACGCATTCACAAGAAATGGCCTAACCCTGCACCCACTCCCAGGGTTAGGCCTTTCGGGTTAAAGACTCCTGGGGAAGTGCCGAAACTTCAAGCCCAAGTTCGAGAAACCCTGGGTAAGGGCAGTGTGTTCAGCTATGATACAGGCGATCGCCTCTCACGCATCGACTTTTCGGCTCAGTTGCCGATTCAACCGAAACTGATGACCGGCTCACCCCAGGATAAATCCGAGCAAGAAGCCGACTGCCAGGAGGCGAAGGTATCCCAGAAAATAGGCTCCCTCGGCGATTCTATTCAGGGTAAACTGTTCTCCTCACCACAGATCCAGCGGAAGAGCCAACCCCATCAACAGAGCTTTACCCCTGTGTCTTTACAAACCAAGCCCCTAACCATTCAACGGGATAGCGGCGATCGCACCGATTCCCAGCCGCAAATTAAATCCGAAGATATCGAATATGAAATCATCGGTCACCGTTTCGCCTATCAAGGAGACACCCTCCCGGCTGCCGCAGGAGATTGGCTGGCTACCCGAGGCTACCAGCGAAACTGGACTCTCACTATTCGCGGTGAAGGCTTTTTCATGGGATTACTCATGCCGGTAGAGAAGGGAGGCCGGACTCCCATTCTGGCTTTTAAGGGAACAAGCCCAGACGATGTATCCGACCTCCTGGCTGATCTTGATCCGATCGCCATTGGTTTTACGGCCTTCAAAAGACAGCAGAAAAAAGTCGCTGAGGCGATCGCGACTGCCGGTGGCAAAGTGGATGTTGTGGGTCACAGTCTCGGCGGTGCCCTGGCTCAACACGCTGCGTCTGCGTTTCCTAATAAAGTTCGTCGCGTTGTTACCTTTCAAGCCCCTGCCATCAATCGCATCCAATCCTATATGTTTGGCAAGTTAGATGCCAGTGAACGTCCTGAAGAAGTTCGGCATCACATCGCCACCGGGGATATCGTAGATGTTGCCGGGGGTAAGCATCTGGCTGGAGAGGTACTCTTGCACCAAGTCGGCAGCAGTCCGACCTCTCATATTCAATATTTACTCAATAGCGATGCCTTCAAAGACCAGCGCGATGCCCTTGGCTTGACCGATGAGATGTTGGAAGAATTAGGCGTTGCCGAACATAAAGCTAACCATCAGGGCAAAGTGGAGAAGTTTGAAGAATATCCCTATTGGTTCCGCCAAATTTTAACAGAATGGGGCGGTAGAACGCTATTGGGTGCCGTACCGGGTGCCGTACTCAGTGCCTACCGAGGGGCGAAGAAGATTGGGAGTGGCGTTGCTGCGGGTGCTTCTTATGTGGGGGATAAAATTGCTAGTGGGGCTTCTAGCATTGCTACAGGTGCTTCTTATGTAGGGGATAAAATTGCTACAGGTGCTTCTTATGTGGGGGATAAAATTGCTAGTGGGGCTTCTAGCATTTATGATTCGACGCGAAATCTCTGGAAAAATCTGTTTTAATCTCTCATGCAGTCATCACCGAGGATTCAGTTGACCCCTTATTACAGTGCAGAAATGGGTGTTTCCCTAGAACTCCCAGAGGATTGGCACGAAGGGGAAAGCAACAGGGAACGGGTGAGCTATAGCTGTACATCGGACGGGCAATCTCATCCTCAGCTTTTGATTCAACGGGTTCCCTTGTCTGCGTGGGAACGGGTATCCGATGGGTGCGATCGCCTTGCGGAAGAATTGTTGCAGTTATACCCTCCACCTCTGGAAATTCGCGATCGCTACCCCCTGACGGTTGATAATTTTCCGGCGAGAGTGGATATTTTTAGCTTCTATGACCCTGAATTTAATAGACAGGTAACCCACTATCAAGCTTGTATTCAACTTCCGGATGCCCTTTACAGCGCGATCGGAATCGTCGAGAGGCAGTTTGCCGAGTCATTGCTGCCTGTTTTTGAGCAAGCTGTCGGTTCAATTCGATTTATCGGAATGGGACTGGGTAGAACAGCCTTAAGGAGTGACCCCTTGACGCAGATTAGTTATTTTAATCCCAGATTGGGGGTATCGATTTTAATCCCTGCGTCCTGGTCAGTGCAAGAACTCCAGGAGAATCAATTTCAGGCGATCGCTCCAGCAGTTCCAGAATTTGATGGATATCAGCCTCGCATCAGTTGTACCCGCATAATTCCCACCGATAAGACTCCAGCCGGTTTAGAGGAAGCGATTAGAAAGTCCGAGGCACCCCACCGTCTCCTGTATTCTGACTATGAGATTTTGAAACAAGAACGGTTTTCCCTAGGACCACATCCGGCCTATCTCCGCCAGATGCAATGGTCTTATGAAGGAACGGATATTTATTTGGTGAATGTCCAAGGCTTAATTTGGACTCCCAGCAGCGCTTATGTATTCAAGGCGGAAACCTTAAAGCAATATGAACCGAGGGATGTCCCCATCTTCGAGGCGATCGTCAAATCAGCTCGGATAATCCCTAGTAAGTAGTCCGAGGGTATAGTAAAGGGTCCAAACCCCGTTTCTTTTTCTCCAGCCAATGCCTAATTCTGAGAAGTCGGATTCGGCTGCTTCATCTCCTCTAAAATAATCTCTTGATTAATCAAAGCCTGAGAGTGAGTAGGGTTTAGTTCTAACGCTTTTTGGGTCGCCGCTAAAGCATCTCCATATTCTTCTAAAAATCTGAGGGCGATGCCTTTGCCTGCCCAAAAATCAGCATTTTCGGCATTAATTTCGATCGCCCGTTCATAAGTCGTAACCGCCTCCCCATAGCGGCGTAATGCCATTAGTCCGAGGGCTCGATTGTAGAGGGCGGGGGCGGATTCTGGGGCCATGCCTAGGGCGCTGTCGGCGGAGGCGATCGCCTCGGCATAGCGTTCTAGGCGGTAGAGGACGGCGCTCTGATTCACCCAAATATCAGCCATTGTGGGCCGATCGCCTACATTGGCATCCCCTCTCAAGGCGCGATTGTAAGCGTCCACGGCTTCATCATATCGGCCTAATCCGGTGAGAATTCGCCCTTGGTTGAACCAGGCTAGGGATGACCCGGGGGCGATCGCGATCGCCCACTCGGCGGCGCGGACCGAGTACCCGGTGCGCGAGGGCATCGT
>CBFGOM010000147.1:0-16752 GCA_965650385.1 uncultured Oscillatoriaceae bacterium | reverse complement strand
GAACCGAGCAAGTTCAACTGACTTTAAACAGCAACAGCAACTATACGGTTGGTAGCAACACTACTCGCACTGTCACCATCTACGACAACGACCCCAAACCCAAGTCCACCATCAATCTGTACAGCAACGACACCTACGGGTACGAACGCAACACGGGGGAAACTCCGGATGATGCTCAGTTCTATGTTTATCGTAGCGGTGGGGACAACAGTAAAGCGGAAACGGTTTACTACTCAGTCAGTGGCAGTGCGACTAACGGCAGTGACTACAGCTATCTTTCCGGCTTTGTCACGATTCCCGCTGGTGCGAGTTTCGCCTACATCCCTGTAGATATCACTAATGACAGCAGTTATGAGGGAACCGAGCAAGTTCAACTGACTTTAAACAGCAACAGCAACTATACGGTTGGTAGTAACACCACCCGTACTGTGTACATCTACGACAACGATGTTGCCAAATCCACCATCAGCATTAACGGTTATGACAACTATGCCAGTGAAGATGGTAACTTGGGTTACGTGCAAGTGAGCCGCAGTGGTGGAAACAACAGCCTAAGTGAACGGGTTTATTACAGCATCAGTGGCAGTGCCAGCAATGGCAATGACTACAGCTATCTGAACAGCTACATCGACATTCCCGCAGGTTCAACTACGGCTTACATTCCCATTAATCCGATTAATGACAGTATCTACGAGGGAACCGAAGCCGTTAGTATTAACCTCCAATCGAGTTCTGCCTACAACACTGGCAGCAGCACCAGTGGCATGGTTTACATCTACGACAACGATGTTGCCAAATCCACCATCAATATCAGCAGCTACGACACCTATGCCAATGAAAGCGACGGCCTCGGCGATCGCGGTTCCGTGAAAGTAACTCGTAGTGGTGGCGATAACAGCCGTAGCGAAACTGTGTACTATTCCCTAAGCGGGACTGCAACCAATGGCAGCGACTACAATCGCCTCTATGGTTCTGTTACCATCCCCGCAGGTGCAACCACGACATATATTCCCATCATAGCGATTGACGACAGCACCTACGAAGGAACTGAGCAACTCCAACTGACTTTGCAATCGAGTTCTGCCTACAATACTGGCAGCAGCACCAGTGGCATGGTTTACATCTACGACAATGACCCGCAACCTAAATCCACCATTAGCATCAGTAATTACGATATCTATGCGATGGAAGGTGTCCACCAAGGTTCCATTCAAGTAACTCGCAGTGGTGGAAACAACAGCCAGAGTGAACGGGTGTACTACAGCATCAACGGCAGTGCCAGCAATGGCAATGACTACACCTACCTCCCTGGTTACATCGATATCCCGGCTGGCTCAACAACTGCTTATATCGCCGTCCGTCCGAATAATGACAGCAACTACGAAGGGACGGAAGACGTGCGTGTTAATCTGCAATCGAGTTCTAATTACAATGCGGGCAGCAGTACCAGTGGGTATGTGTACATCTACGACGACGATCCGCAACCTAAATCCACTATAGAGCAATCTCTGATTGGAGTGACTTGGAATGGAAGTTTGGTGGAATTGGATACCACAACAGGTTCTAGTACCACGATCGGTTATCCAGGATTTTCAAGCTTAAATTCCCTAGCTGTTGACTCCCAAGGCGATCTATACACCATTCCTGACTCCGAATCTAACACAGGATTATTAATTAAAATCAATCCTCAAACCGGTCAAGGAACGATCACGACAACATTTAATAATTACTTTAATGGAGTTAAAGCCAGCGTTCGTGATTTAGCTTTCTCCAATGATGGAATGTTATATGGCATTCACAATAACGCAGGACCGAGTTTCATTGGAGAGGATAGTCTGTTCAAACTGAATCCCAATACAGGAGAAGTGACACTCATTGGTAATACGGGATTATCTGGCTTACAAAGTCTAGCAATTGCTTCAGATGGTAGCCTCTATAGCTGGGACTTCAATGGCGTAGGCTTAGTGACGATTAACCCATTTACTGGAGTGGCAACAGATGTCAACGCATCCTTGAACAATAATGAGAACATCCAGGATTTAGCTTTTGACTCTAATGGAATTTTGTACGGTGCAGGAGAAGGAAATGCACTTTATAAAATCGATCCGATTACAGGTAAAGCAACTCAGGTGATTTCTAGCACCGGAGTCCGTGGGATTGCGTTTGTACCAAAGACTTAAGTTGAATCGCTTGCTCAACTACAAAAAATAACTCAAACAAAGGCGATTGTTTCGTCAGCATAACAATCGCCTTTTCTCAAACATAAGGAAGCATCAACATGGAACCCCAAAAAGCACCCTTTCTCAAAGTTAACGAAGATTCTATTTCTCTTAGTGACGCTATAGATTATCTGAAGGCAGCCGGTGGCTACCATCGGATGATGACAGATATCATGCGACAATACTTGCTGCAAAAAGAACTAGAACAGCGAACTGATATTAAGTTTAGTGATTTTCAAGTCGATCAAGCGGTGATGGATTTTCGAGTCGCCAATAATTTAGCCGATCCTAAACTGTTTCAAAATTGGATGCAAGTTAATGGAGTTAAGTACGATGAGTTTCGCCAAAATATTGCCTTTGGGTTCAAGGTAGAACAATTGAAAACCGAGGTTACAGAGCCCAATTTAGAAGAATATTTCCAAGAACGCAAACCTCTCCTTGATCGCGTTATCCTGTCTCGTTTGATTGTCAAAGACCAAAAAATTGCAGAAAACCTAAAAGCAAAAATATTGGACGATCGCACTCAATTTGAATCGTTAGTTCGCGCCTATTCTATCACAGACGATCGCGCAGCCAACGGCATGATGGGTGCAGTCCCCAAAGGCCAAATGCCGGATATTATGAAAACGGCGATCGATTTAGCTAATCCTGGCGAAATAGTCGGACCGCTCAAAATTGACGACCGTTATTGTTTATTCCGAGTTGAACAATTTATCCCGGTTTCTTTAGAAGAACAACCTCTCAAACATGAACTTAAAAATCAGCTTTTTGAGCGATGGATACAAGACAAACTCCAATCTTTCGAGATTCGCTTGGAAGTCTAGGACCTGATGGGTGGAGATGTCCAGGCGCAATCCCACTTAATCTATCGAAATTCGCCCCCTGTGTTTGTAAAGTTTTGCAACAACATTGTTCAGGCTGCATAATTCACTGGGATTACTCCTAATAAAGAAATAGAACCGTAACCCACTGGATGAACCCCTAGACCCTTTAACCCCTGATGCGATCGCCATGAATCCCCAACCTCGCAACTCTCAAAACCACTATGAACACTGGATTTGTCCAAATATTGTCACTTACTGGCAACTCGCTAAGGTTCGGGGTTCGGATAGGGTGGTGCTAAAGTCACGCCAAGGGGAGGGTCAATTTACGTTTTCCCCGATGGAAGGATTTGTTTTACAGCATTTCACGGGGAAGTTGGCGATCGCCCAAATCCAGCGGCGTTGTCAGCAGCAATTTGGTGACTCCCTTTCTCCCTCTTTTGTTTGGGAATTCCTCCAAAAATTGATTGAATTGGGGATTTTAGCGGCTGAGGATCAGACTGCTATGGATTGGATTTGTCCAGATTTAACCCCTTACTGGACTCTATCTCCTCTCCCTGATTCTGACCAAGTTCTGCTCAAAGCAATTGAAGGCAATCTCCGGGTAATTTTTTCAGCGGTTGAAGGATATGCTTTAAACTTTTTTACGGAAAAATATACGGTTTTGGAGGTTCAAACTCGCTGTGAGCAGCAGTTTCCTGGGGAAGTTTCTGCTGATTTTATCCCGGATTTGCTACAAAAGTTGATTGATTTACAAATTTTAGCCCGGGATGATTCAAAGCCAGATATTGAGCCGTCTGATGCTGAAAAACCTGTGGGCGATCGCCCTAAAAATTCCTCCTGTCTTAAAGCGTCTGTTCATTGGATTAACCATCCCGATGGCTATTGGATTCTTCGCAATTCAGAGGATTTTACTTTTTTACAGTTGAGTGATTCAGATAAGGTGATTATCGACCAACTGGGAAGGCGATCGCCCTCTTCAATTATTGAAGAATTCTGTATTACTCCACAAGAGTTAAAAAATCTCCTGCGACTCTTAACGACATCTGCCATGTTGGAAGGAACGACCTTGCCGACTCCTCCTCGGGGCAAATTTAACCCGATGCAGTTGCTTTATTTTCGGATTCCTTTATTCAATCCCGACCCTTGGCTGACTCGGCATATTGAGGGAATTCGCTGGATTTGGACCAAGCCCTTTGCGGTGATTTTATTCTTGTGTTTATTTGCTTCTGCTGTCTTAGGAATTCGTCAGCGGGAAATAATTTTTTATACGGGACAGCAACTCATGGAAGCGAATGGACCCGCTTTAGTGATTCCCTTTGCGCTGCTGTCAATGTTAGTGGTTGCTTTTCATGAATTGGGTCATGCGTTTACGTTAAAAAACTTTGGCGGGGTGGTTCCAAATATGGGATTGCTGCTGATGATGTTTATGCCTGCAGCTTATACAAATACGACGGATTCTTACTGTTTACCTCGGTTTAAGCGGGTGTTGGTTGTGGGGGCCGGTTTGTTGGTCCAATTTGCAATTTGGGCCGGTGCTTTATGGTTTTGGAATTGGACTCATGCCGGGAGTTGGTTACATACAGCGAGTTATTTACTGATGGTGGCGGCTTTAGTCACGGTGGCGATTAATTTCAATCCGATGGCTAAGTTTGATGGCTATTATCTGGCAGTGGCATTGACAGGAATTAATAATCTCAGAACGCGATCATTTGCTTTATATGGAAATTTTCTGAGCGGGAAACCGTTACGAGAAAAAGCAGGAGATATTTTAATTTTAGCCATTTATGCACCTTTAAGTTTGGCATATATTTATTTTGTTTTCGGCTTTTTATTTGCAAAAATTGCAGATTGGAGCTTAACCCATATTCCAACAACAGCTATTTTACTTTTAATAGTTTGGTTAGTTTACTTTTTATTTCCGAACAAGAGACCTTGATTTGTTAACTTTGTATTCAGGGTATTTACTGTTATGAGTTCTAATCAGAATCAGCCTCAAAAGTCTCCGCTGAAAGTGGTACCACCGAAATCGTTGGTTCAACCCCCCATCCCACCGACTGCTCCAGCTTCGCCGACTCCTGAAGTGGTTTCCCCGGCAAAAGCACCGGCTGCCTCTCCGGTTTATGGGAAGGGGTTAATGCTGCTGTTTTTAGTGGTGGGTGGGGTGGCGATCGCCCGAGTTCAAATCGACAATCATGTTACAGGGGCAGGAAAAATCACCTCACGCAGCTACGAACGTCACCATGTTACGACTTCAGTAGCGGGAACGGTTAATCTGAAAGTTAAGAGTAATGGATTGGTTACTCAAGGGGATATTGTTGCGGAAGTTTATAGTGCAGAGATAGAGAAGCAAATTGCTGAGGCAGAACAGATTTTACAACAAGCAAATTCAGCGCTTGATGATGCAAAAAGTCGGGTAAAGATGGGCGAGATGCAACTGATGAAGGTGAAACAGGATGTAGACATTGCCCGCAGTCGTGAACAAAAAGAACAACGGGAGTTTGATGCAATTCTCTCCGGGAACAATTCCCCGCAAATCCGGCAGTTAGAAGAAGAAATCAATAGTATTGAAAGTGAAATAGCGGGAGCAAAAAATAATCAGGTTGGTATTGAAAATCAAATTACTGGAATTCAGCATGAGATTACAGCATTAACAGTGGATTCTACCCGGTATCAAGAAAATTTAGACATTCTACAATCAGAGATTCAACGCTATCAAGAAGTTCTGAGGGAAGGGGCGTTAGCCCAGAATGAGTTTAATAAATCTCAGAAGGAAGAAAATATCCTGAAATCTCAGATTAACCAACAAATGAGTCAAATAGAGGTGAAGCGCGAGCAAATCGGCCAATATCAAAGCCAAATTCGGCAATTTGATAATTTTATTGAACAAAAACAGGGCTTAATTGCGGCTAAATATCAACAGATTCAAGAAGTTAAAAATCAAGTTGAAGAGTTGCGGGATGAGCGAAGCAATGAGTTAGAGCAACAGTTAGCATTACAACGTTCTGTGGAAACAGAGGTGGAAGCGTCCGTCATACAGATCCAGAATGAATCGGAAAGGGTGGCTAAGGCAGAAGCGGAACTTGCCCGATTGCGCGATCGCCAACAGGATCTGGTTTTAAAATCTAAAATTACAGGAACCGTCGTAACGGCTGATTTAGACTTGCTGGATCAAGCCCCGGTACAGATGGGTCAAGAATTGATGGAAATTGTTAATTTATCCCAGCTTACGGCAACGGTAGAAGTCTCCCAAGAAGATGGGAATTTAGTCAAGCCCAATCAACCCGTAATTTTTAAGATTCGTGACCCTTATAGTCCCAGTTACCGGGCAACGGTTCAAGAGATTTTACCGAAAATTGCTTCGGATCCATCGGGGACTAATCCGATGTTGACTTTGACTATTTTAATTGATAATCACGACCAGAGTTTACGCCCTGGAAGTGAAGGATTTGCTCATATTGAAACGGGACAGATGCGAATTTACCAAAAAGCTCAACATGAATTAAATAAGTTGTTTAATTTAGATAAATATTTTGTGGGATTTTCTAAATAATGATACGAAAATGGAATGAGAGACTATTTTTTATGTCTTAATTCTTGTAAAATTCGTGATCTTGACTTAACATTTACCGTTAAAAAACATGATTATTAAAGACATTTTTGATAATCATTTCTTGATTAAAATATGATGATTTTGCTATCATTTTTTACAAAATTATTGATTTTTTATCGACCATTTGTGAGCATCTTAATATAGTTAGGACGACCACATTTCGATGATGTATTCGTTGGGAAACCCTTACTTGATTCAACTTGTGTAATGTCGGTTCTAACTCATTCTGATGGGATTTGTCTCAACCCAACTTCGGTACAAACTCCCTGTAAAGGTTTATCCCAGGAGGCGATGGGTAACTGGAGTAAATCGCCAAAGTTGAACAGAATTCCCACGGTGGGTTTAGACTGCCATTGAGGAAGCGATAGCAGACGATCGTAAAATCCACCGCCATATCCGAGGCGATACCCCTGGCGATCGCATCCCACTGATGGGACTAAAATTAAATCCACTTCTTCTGGTTGCAAGATTGGCGCATTCGGTAGCGGTTCTAAAATGCCATATTTCCCCGGTTGTAGTGTATCCCCGATACTGTAGTGATGCCAAACTAACTGCTTTTCGACACAACGCGGCAATCCCCATTGATGATTTCTGTCGTGGAATAAAGAACTTAAATCTGGTTCTTGGCGAAAACTAATATAGGCTAAAATAGTTGTATATTTTTGATATAAATTTGCAGATTTTAAATGACCACAAAGACGATGACTTTTTTCCTGCCATTCTGCTTTAGACAGCGATTTACGCTGTTGAAGTAGCTGAAGTCTGAGTTGGGCTTTTTCCCATTGAGGGTCGAGAGGGATTGGGGAGTTATCAACCATACCATTGTTGTATAAAATTCGGCTAAAAATAAGACAATGCCCTGTTTTTAGCCGTTTCTATTCCTCTAAATTGCGGCTTAAGCTGCGTTTTTCCGATACCAAGCGATGGTTTTTTGCAAGCCTTCTTTAAACCCAACCTCTGCCATAAATCCGAACTCTTTTTTAGCCAGTTCCGTATCTAAACATCGGCGCGGTTGACCATTAGGTTTGTCGGTATCCCAGACTAGTTTGCCTTCAAATCCCATCAATTCACAAATCAGTTCAATTAAATCCTGAATGGTGATTTCATAGCCGGTTCCGAGATTAACTGGCTCAGATTTATGGTATGATTGAGTAGCCATCACAATGCCTCGGGCGGCATCAGTGGAGTAAAGAAATTCGCGGGAGGGAGTACCATCGCCCCAGACAACTAATTCTTTGTCTCCCCGTTCTTGTGCTTCATGAACTTTGCGAATTAAGGCGGGAATAACGTGAGAACTGCTGGGGTCGAAGTTATCTTCGGGTCCATATAAGTTAACGGGCAGTAAATAAATACCGTTAAAATTATATTGTTGGCGATAGGATTGCAGTTGGACTAATAAGGCTTTTTTGGCAATCCCATAAGGTGCATTAGTTTCTTCGGGATAGCCGTTCCAAAGGTCATCTTCTTTGAAGGGGACGGGGGTAAATTTTGGATAGGCGCAAATGGTGCCAACACACACAAATTTCTGCACGCCTGCTTGATAGGCGGCGTGAATCAGTTGTGTCCCCATCATCAAGTTGTCATAGAAGAGTTCGGCTGGTTTCTCGCGGTTTAACCCAATGCCACCGACATGGGCGGCGAGGTGAATGATAATATCTTGTTGTTGAACCACCTGCTGACATACTTCCATGATTCGTAGGTCAGAATCGCGCGATCGCGGGACGGTGATTTTATCGGGTTCAGCCCCATTTTGGGTTAATTGGTCGATGACTTGCCGCCCTAAAAATCCGGCCCCTCCGGTAATAAGAATGCGTTTGTCTTTTAAGTCTAATGATTCCATTTATCTTGACCTCTGATACTTAATACTTCAATGGGTCGGCGATCGCACTTCAGCTTAATTAAGAAACAGGCCCCCTCCCCAGTGTGTTGGAGAGGGGACTAGATTGGTTGGTCAATTAGTCCACGGTGTGACCATCTTGGCGGATGAAAGCGCGATCGATAATGGATTGTCCCGTAGGAGATTCTACCCCGATCGCCTTGAGGTCAGAATCCACCATTAAGGCAACTAATTGTTCAAAGGTAATCGACGGTTCCCATCCTAATTTTTCTTTCGCTTTACTGGGGTCACCAATTAATAAATCAACTTCCGCCGGACGCAAATAGCGGGGGTCGAATTCTACATAATCTTCCCAATTCAAGTTAACGAAATTAAAGGCTAAATCCAAAAACTTGCGGATAGTGTGAGTTTCATTGGTGGCAATCACATAGTCATCCGGTTCGTCTTGTTGCAACATCAACCACATGGCACGCACATAGTCTTTGGCATAGCCCCAGTCCCGCTTAGAATCAAGGTTCCCGAGGAAAAGTTTTTTCTGCTTTCCGGCAACGATGCGAGCAACGGCGCGGGTAATTTTGCGGGTGACAAAGGTTTCGCCTCGGCGGGGGGAATTATGGATCCAGCCTTGGCCGACTCCGGCATGAAAGGTCCCGCTAGTGGTTGCCAAGTCAAACAACCATCCTTGATAGTTGATGGGTTCAGCAGTGACAACTTGGGCGGGGGTGGGGTCTTGGGGTCGGGTGGCGTTGATGTGAATTTGATATTGGAGTCCGTCACCTTGGGATTCGGTGCCAATCCAGGCGGGTTGTTGCAGGGTGGTGATGGACATCCAATAGAGTCCAGCAGCGAGGAGGGCGGAGGGAGTTTGGACGGTGAAAGAGTCTCCAGCAAGGGAGGAAACAGATTTAAATCCGTCTAAAAATGCCAACCGTTCGCGATCGCCTGCGTTGAGAATTCTTTTGGGAATGCGTTTGTCTTGGGATTTGCTGTAGAGTTCCGATCGCAAGTAGCCACTGTAGGTAGAATTGCCGGATAACTGGTGACGGGATTCACCCAGGCGATCGCAAGTTCCACCGCAGACTTTTCGCCAAGAGGCGCCGAGACGAGGGATTAAAGTTTCATCAGAAATTGTCACAGTTACTTGACTTTGCTGGTCAATTTCTGCGGCAGCAACGAGGACCCCGAGTAACCATGCTTCGGTTTCAGTGAGGTCAATTTGTTCCGGCGATCGCGGCAAGTCAATCAACGCCAAGGAATCCCCAACTTTGACCTCACCGGCAGGTTTTTCTAAGGTCAATTCTCCCTGTTCCACAAATACAACATGATCGCTGGTGGCATGATAAACCGCACCCTCTGCCGCAATCCGATGTACAGTTTTATTGGGTTGGGCGGTGGCGCCATTCCAAGTAGCCGTCATGCAAGTCACTTGCACCCACCCTTGGGCATCCCAGACTTCCAACCCGTTACCTTCATTAATGTCCGTGGTATATCGAGTTTTATGGCCTGGATTTTGGTCATGGGGGACAATTTCCGCAATGGACACCAGGTCAATTAATCCATCCTGACGGATGAATACGGGGGTGTTATCGATTACGCATTCATGGTTAAACAGGATGCCATTACAGGCAAATAAATCATAAGATTCCCGATAATTGACCGTTTGCCAGTGGGCGTAAACTTTGGCGCAGGAATAGGGACTGCGGGGATAAAATGGGGTCGTCTCCTTTTGGGGGACTTCTAGGACCTTACCAAACATTTCCGAGGAACCCGCTTGATAAAACCGGACTTGGATCCCGGTGCGCTGTTGGTAGTCGCGGATTGCTTCTAACAGGCGCAGGGTTCCCATTGCCACGGTATCCACTGTGTATTCTGGGGAGTCAAAGCTAACTCGGACATGAGATTGAGCGCCCAGGTTGTAAATTTCAGCGGGTTTGACTTCTTCGAGAATTCGGCGGAGGGTAACCCCATCGGTCAAATCGCCGTAGTGCAGAAATAATCGGGCGGCTTCGCTATGGGGGTCCATATAAAGATGATCGATCCGGTCGGTATTAAAGGTGGAAGTCCGGCGGATAATCCCGTGGACTTCGTAGCCTTTTTCTAGTAATAATTCGCTTAAGTAAGAACCGTCTTGCCCGGTGATGCCGGTAATTAATGCCCGCTTACGTTGCTGCGTCATTTTTGATTTTTCCTCTCAACCTCAAATTAAGTCTTTGGACTCTGCTACAAGTTCGCCAGAGTCTGTACTGAACCGCACCCTAATGATTCTTTGCCTTGATCCCTATCCTGGGAATTTTTCACTCAGGTGGGGATTTATCCAATCAGTCTTTAACTTTATCGTGAATTTTGGCAGTTAATGTGAAGGAACCCTATAGTTTTGGCGTAGTTTTTACGAACTTTTTGTCAATCGAGTCCTCCGGTTTCCGTTACCGGATATTCCTGGATTGTACTTCCTGCGGGTATCAACTGTCACCGTTTTCTGGAATTTTTCCCCGGGGTTTGGGGTGGAAATGCAAAAAATTTGCTGAAGCCTTACGTCCTCAGCATAATTCCCGACTGCAGTCGGTTTGTTCAAGGGGATGAACTGCACCAGCAAGAGCGCTGATGCAGTTCAGAGCAACAAGGCCCGTTAATACGCCCCATTATTTTTAGGGAACAGCACCACTTTTAGGGTTTTTAAGACAATCCACAAGTCCATCCAAAAGTTCTTGAAATTGACATAATAAACGTCAATTTGGATGCGTTTAGGATAGGGAATGTCATTTCGTCCCGAGACTTGCCACAATCCGGTAATTCCCGGTTTAATGGTGAGGACTTTATCGATATATCGACCATATTTGGGCAATTCTTCAACCACTAAAGGTCGAGGCCCAACCACACTCATTTCACCTTTCAAAACGTTCCAAAATTGGGGAAATTCATCCAGGCTAGTGATTCTGAGAAAATGACCGATCCAAGTAATTCTTGGGTCTTGCTTGAGTTTGAAATTATCCTCAAATTCTTGACGCAAATGAGGGGAAGTTTCCATGATATCCAGCAAAACTTCGTCGGCATTGATCACCATTGTCCTGAATTTAATGCATCCGAATTTTTGGCGGTTCTTACCAACGCGCTCCTGCACATAAAAAATTGGGCCAGGGGAGCTAATGTAAATCAGCAGACCCAAAATCGCGTAAACCGGGGAAAACACGATTAGAACGCACAGGGAAAACACAACGTCGAACAGCCGCTTGGAAAATTCTCCGTTGATCCCACTCAGGACGAAAGGCCAAAAAGTCCGTCTGGCAACCGCCCGAATCACTTTGCCGGAGATGAGTTGGCTATCGGCAGTCATCTTACTCCTTTAATTCACACCACACACAGTCCTGATTGTAAAGCCTTCAGACGTTTTGCACCGCGTCTGGAGAGTTCAGGTCACAGACACCCAGACAAAACCGACTCTTTCAAAGTGCCTGTCTTTCTGAGTCTGAGCGATTCATGCCGATTTACTTCCCGTCAGCAGGAGTTGATTACACCCTCATCGCCTCAATCTTTTCAAATAGCAGATTATTGATACAGGGAATGGAACCCAGCATGGTAGATTGTTTGGCTGATTTGGTGGTGCGATCGCCCAACTTAAAGGGTCCCAGCAAGTCTTGTTTACCCATATACCATAAAACTGAATTTTTATCAAGTTTTCCCCTGGAATTTCTGGTAACACTCCTCAATAAAATGGCGGTAACGCCCCTGAAACACCTCGGGAGTGAAGCGGGCCGCTTGGTCTCGCCCCGCTTGGGGATTAAACTGCGATCGCCACCCTTCAAAGTGTTCCACCGCCTCCATTAATGCCCCTTCTGTTTGCTGCCCAAACAATAATCCCGTCCCCTCAGAGGGATGATTTCGGATATCTAGGACCGTCTCTAAGGCCCCACCCGTCCCGTAGGCAATCACTGGAGTCCCACAAGCTTGCGCCTCCACTAAGGCAATCCCAAAATCCTCACAGGCAGCATAAACAAACGCCTTCGCACGCGCCATATAGTCCTCAACCACCGCATCCGGTTGTTCCCCCAGCACCTCCACATTGGGCCCGGCGATCGCCCGCATTTCTGCCAACTCTGGACCCGTCCCAATCACCACCAACCGTTTCCCCAACTGATTAAACCCCCGCACAATGGTCCCCACCTTCTTATAAGGCACCAACCGCGCCACAGTTAAATAAAAATCGTCCTTCTGGGGTTCAAACCGAAACCGTTCCACATTCACCGGGGGATAAATCACCTCCGATTCCCGCCGATAACAGCGCCAAATCCGGCGCGCCGTATGTTGGGAATTCGCAATAAAATAATCCACGCGATTCGCCGAAATCACATCCCATAGTCGCAATCGATGCAGCAAATACCGTGTCAGCACTCCCGGTAATCCTCGTCCCGCAGAACTGTTCTGGAGATAATCAAAGGTTAAATCCCAGGCATAGCGCATCGGGGTATGGCAGTAACAAACGTGCATTTGATGCGGTGCCGCCAGGACTCCCTTCGCCACCGCATGAGACGAGGACAAAATCACCGAATATTCCCGCAAATCCAATTGTTCGATTGCCAAGGGTAACAAGGGTAAATATTTTTGAACTCCTCGTTTTGCCCCTGGAAACTGTTGCAAAAAGGTCGAACCAATCTGCCGTTTAAATAAATAACTTTCGGGATTTTTTGATTCAAAATCAATCAAGGCATATAGATCCGCATCTACTACCTTGAGAATTTCTTGAACCACCAATTCTGAACCCCCAGTTGCATAAGGCGTCAGCCATTCATGCACCAAAGCATAATTTTTTACCATTAAATACGCCGTACCTATAAAATCTGTTTTCGTTCCCAGGTATAGCCTGGGACTCCTCACTCAAGGAACTGCCTCTCGTTCCCAGACGGGAACTTATGGGTGACAACTTAAAAAGATGTCCCCTGAAACTAGCTGGACAATTATACTCTAAGCTGAAGTGGTCCCGAATGGGCAGAGCTTAAGAGCAAAATCCACGAAATTTCATTCCTCAAATGAGTGAGAGTTAATCTCGACTCGCCCCGATTTTATCACAATCTTCGCTTATCTCTACCGATCGGATCAGGTCAGTGGCGGTCTATTTATGATACATTAAAAGTCAACCCGATGGGGTTGTCCTTATCTTTATTGAACTACTTTTTAAATGAGTCTAAGACAACTTGAATTATTTTTACCCAAAGAAAGTGCTGAACAAGTAGAGTTATTGCTACAAAACCAGTCGGTTACGGCAATTTGGCAGAGTCCGATTTCTGAAGAGAAGACGTTAGTTAAAATTATCCTGTCTTCTCAACAAGCCGAAGAGGCGATCGATACCCTCTGTTCTCATTTCTCCTCCCTGGAGGATTTTCGGATTGTTCTACTGCCGATTAGTGCCTATTTACCTCATCCCTTGCAGTCTGAATCATCAGAGGAAGGAGATAATAGCCCTTTGCCCGAGGTCGAATTAGACCCCCAGGGGACAAGGCTGAATCGACAAGAACTTCAACAACAAATTAACCGGGATTTAGAGTTGAATCTTCAGCATATTGTCATGGTGTTGATTTCAGTAACGATTGCCGCGATCGGCTTGTTACGAGATGATTCGACTATCATTATTGGGGCGATGGTAATTGCCCCGTTATTAGGTCCAAATATGGGGTTATCCCTAGCAACCACTTTGGGCGATATGACTCTGGCTAAAAAAGCCTTACAAATTGGGATTTTTGGAATTTCTCTCGCCCTGATTGTCTCTCTTGTGATTGGATTTTTTATTCCCATTAATTTGGATATCACCGAAATTGCTTTAAGAACAAAAGTCCGGTGGTCCGATGTTTTGTTGGCATTGGCCTCGGGAATTGCGGGTGCATTGTCGTTTACTTCAGGAACAATTAGTGGACTGGTGGGGGTAATGGTTTCTGTTGCGTTATTGCCGCCTTTAGTCACGTTTGGGATGTTGCTAGGTTCGGGACGGTGGGAAGCGGCTGTTGGGGCAATATTACTGTTTTTGACGAATTTAGTTTGCTTGAATTTAGCTGGAGTTTTGACCTTTTCGGTGCAAAAGATTCGTCCCGGGGAATGGGGACTGGCTTCTAAAGCTGAAAAAGCTACGAATGTCGCTTATTTTTTGTGGTTTGGCTTGTTATTTGTGGTGCTCACGAGCATTGTGTTGTGGAGAAGAACTCATTGGGTTTAGGCAGGGCTGATTCTTAGGGAGCGATCGCCGTTGTATTGTTACTTTTAAGCAACTCCTGCCATTCTGCATATCCGGACCCAAAAGAATAGAACCTAAGTTACATTGTTTACCCAAATCTTAACGTCAAATCCCTGAACAGTTAGCGCCCTATTTTCCTGAATTACCATCGGTTTCAGCCTTACACATTAAGATTTATTGCTCCCCCAGTCGTCAAATTCCTTGAGTCTTATAGAATAGAAGTATCTTCATCAAGACCAACCTGAGAAAACTCCGGACTCGGCTGTGTGAAAAATCTTCTAAAAATTTGACTCAGTATTTTATTCAGTGACGTATCATGCAAACCTTAATTTCTGAACCGCTACAACTCCCTATTCCTGAATTATGCAGCCCAGAAGACCTTCTGAATGCTTTACTTAAACTGCGTGAAACCGTTGAGAATGAGGGTCGGGAACTGTTTGAACAATGGCGACCCGAAATTCAAAGGCGGTCATTTTTAATTAGTGGGTTAAATTTTGCCTATTATTTAGCATTGCGAAGGCAGGATTTACGCGATTTACAAATGGCATTAACTCCCTGGGGATTATCTTCTCTGGGACGCAGTGAGGCGCGGGTTTTGCCGAATTTAGATGCAGCGATCGCCACACTAGGGGCGGTATGCAATCGTGACCCTGCAACCTTGCCGAAACGCCCTCCGTTACGGGCATTCTTCCGAGGCGATCGCCTTCTGAATTATCGCGCCCGCGCCGTCTTTGGTTCTCCCTCCCCCAGTCGCCGTGTCCGAATTATGGTCACTCTCCCCACGGAAGCGGCTGACAATTATGAATTAGTCCGAAATTTACTGACTCAAGGTGCAAATTGTCTGCGGATTAATTGTGCTCATGATACGCCATCGGAATGGGAAAAAATGCTGAATTCCATTCGACGGGCAGAAGTAGAAACCGGCTATCCTTGCAAAGTTTATTTTGATTTAAGCGGTCCCAAAATTCGCACCGGCAAGTTAATCGCTTCGGATAAAAAGAAGCGCTTATTTCCTGGCGATCGCTTTGTCTTATCGGCAACTCAACTCAAATCTCAAAAGGGAATATCTAGTATAAGCTGTACCTTACCCCAGGCGATCGCTGTATTAAAAGTCGGTGATCCAGTCTGGATTGATGATGGCAAACTTGGGGCAATGGTTGACTCAATTCTGCCTAATGGAGTAATCCTCCGCGTGACGCACACCCGTCCCCAAGGGGAAAAACTCAAAACCGATAAAGGCATTAATTTTCCTGAGACAGTTTTACCCTTCAATTCCCTCACGGATAAAGATTTACAGGATTTGGATTTTGTCGCCAAACACGCAGATATTGTCGGCTATTCTTTCGTCCAAACTCCCGAAGATATGCGGCAATTGCAACAGGAGTTAAGTCGGAGATCGCCGGAAAAAGCCCGTACTTTAGCGATCGTTGCCAAAATCGAAACCCAAGAAGCCGTCCGAAATCTCCCCGAATTAATTGTGCAAGGTGCGAGTAAACAACCCTTTGGCGTAATGATTGCCCGTGGGGATTTAGCCGTAGAGCTCGGTTTTCAACGGTTAGCAGAAATTCAGGAGGAAATTCTTTGGTTATGTGAAGCCGCACAAGTTCCAGTGATTTGGGCAACCCAAGTGCTCGAAAGCCTTGCTAAAACGGGGATTCCCTCTCGGGCAGAAATTACCGATGCAGCAATGGCGGAACGGGCGGAATGCGTGATGCTGAATAAAGGGCCTTTTATTTTGGAGGCTGTACAGATTTTAGATGATGTGTTGATCCGGATGCAGGCGCATCAGTCCAAGAAGACCCCTCAACTGCGGGCATTGCGATCGTGGTAAGGGTCCCTTTCTCTTGAGGGCATTACAAGTCGTTTTTAGCCATTAGTGGGCTTAGGCAAGCTTTGTTTGCCTTCCTCCCAACCCTTGAGAGTGTTGGTTTTATTGATCCGGGCGGAACTTGCTGCCTCGGGTCAGTTTTTGGCTAAAAATCAAAAAAAAAACGCCCAATGGGTGAGTGGGCGTTGCCATCAGGGCGCATCTACTCCATTTAATA
>CBFGOM010000146.1:0-16865 GCA_965650385.1 uncultured Oscillatoriaceae bacterium | reverse complement strand
TTTTGATATGAACGAAGGGGGGGTCAGTACCAACCAAAGTGCACTGAATGCCTCCACTTACCTCGCGATTAATGATCCGACTCAGTTTCCTTACAGTGCCAGCAGCTATGGAACCTATCTTGCTTATGGGACAAGCCTTGAAAACCTCCAGGGAAGTCCCGTTAATGATCTGATTTTAGGGAACCCCGCCGCTAATGGGATCAATGGCGGGGGTGGCGATGACCTTCTCATCGGGGGTTTGGGTCCCGATACCTTAGCAGGGGGTCCCGGTCGCGATCGATTTGTTTACGCACCGGGGGATGGCACGGATCTAATTACAGATTTTAATGTGGCAGAGGATTTGATTGCACTGGCGGCTCCTCTGTCCTTTGAGGGACTCTCTGTGGAAGCTTCGGGTGCCGATACCTTGCTCCGTGTGATAGGAACTGGCGAAGTATTAGCTCTGTTGATGGGGGTGAATGCCAGTACCCTGAGTCCTGCTAATTTTGGCCCCTATGGTTAATTCGGACTTGATGAGAAGGGCTCGGTTCAATGTTTGATCAGGAAGGAGCAATTGCTAAAGCACTGGGGCATTAGATCTTGAAAACCAGAAATCGGGTTTCTGGAGCTTTCTTGGGTGCTGATTCCTACCGATTTTGTCAAGTCCCCCATTTGGTCTTCCCCAAAGTGTAGCAATGCCTTTGGGGAGGGTTGGAATTTTTCGCGGTGGCAGTCAAAGTTGCTAAACTGCAAGATTGTTCGTCAGAATTGAGTCAAGGGAGGACAATTAGGGTGTGCTCTCAGGGATCAAGTGTTAAAGCGAATGGACAGTCCGTTGGAAGGCGATCGCTTTAACGACAATTTTGATCGTTGCAGCCAAAGGCCCTGTTTTTCTAGGAATGCGCCGATTCCATCACTCTAGCTGGCACGGCGATCGGCGACGCCATGCCAGCGATTTCAACTTCATCTTAATTTTGTTTTTTTGTTTTAATCACGATGAATTCTAACTCATCCCGTTCTCAAAAGGCCCAACCCTCTTTTTCTGCTGAGGATTTTGCTAAAGCCCTCGAACAACAAGATTGTGACTTTCGTAAAGGTCAGAAAGTCCGTGGTAAAGCTTTTGAATATGTTTCTGATGGGGCCTATATTGATATTGGGGGTAAATCGGCGGCCTTTCTCCCCCTCGCGGAAGCTTCTGTCAAGCCAGTGAGCAATCTGGCGGAAATTGTACCGCTCGACGAAGAACGGGACTTTTTAATCGTCAGTGAGCCCAATGACGAAGGTCAAGTCAAGGTGTCAATTCGCCAGATGGAATTGAGGAAAGTCTGGGAGCATTTAGCTCAGGTGCAAGAGAGTAATGAATCGATACCTGTCCGGGTGATTGGCGTAAATAAGGGGGGCGTCACGGTTAATGTGGAAGGATTGCGCGGTTTTATTCCGCGATCGCACCTCAGTGAGCGGGGGAATTTGGAGCAGCTTATCGGGCAGAATCTGAGTGCTACGATTTTGGAAGCCGATCGCGATCGCAACAAGTTAGTGCTATCTCAACGCCTACAAGCACGCGCCAAGCGCATGAGTCAACTCATCGTGGGTCAACTGGTTGAAGGTGAAGTGGTGGGACTCAAGCCATTTGGGGTATTTGTGGACCTCAATGGAGTGACGGGATTGCTCCATATCAATCAAATCAGTCAAAAGTACGTGGCGGCTCTCCATACCGTGTTTCAAGTTGGACAACCGATTAAAGTAGTGATTGCCGAGCTTGACGAGTGGAAAGGGCGGATTTCTCTAACGACAAAGGTGTTAGAGAATTATCCAGGGGAGATTCTGGAGAAAATGGATGAGGTAATGGCAACAGCGGAGGAACGGCGATCGGCAAAGACTGAAACTGAGACGACCTCACCATCGCCCTAGAAGATTTTGGCAAAAGGGGGAAGTGGGGGAATTTTTCAAGGATGATCTAGAGGCGATCGGTCTGCGTATTTTCTCTCATATCTTCAGTGACGGTTTGTGGAAATATAGGCAGGGAATGACTCACTGGTCAAACTTCTGCCCACTTTCCCTTTTTTCCCGGGCGATCGCTCTTGGAGTGTTAGCCTTGACATCAAGCTAGAGTCTCCAGCTTTGCGTTTCCTATTTTTACATTTCAGCATTTACACTTGCTCCCGTACATCGCAGGGTGGGCCTCAACAACCCATTTGTAAGAACTCTCAGTTCGTTGGAGTTGATTCATAACTTGTAAGAGCTATGCCTACACCACATTTTATTCGTCAGGTAGGCATCTGGGCTCTAATAAAGATATCCTAATTTTTTTATCTTTTTTAAAATAAAAATTTTCGGGAGTCAAATCCGTAATTTCACGGAATAAATTTAGATATTTAAAGAGTTGTTAAAGATGTGATCTCGATCATAGAATAACCCCAGATTTTATGAGTTAATAGAAAATAGGAAAGAAAACCCCGCGCTAGACTTACGTGCAATTCTACATGGGCTTCAGTCCCCAAGCCTCATTCAAAACGAATACTTAAATATATAACTAGCAGGACCTGTGTCAGCGTAGCGAAAATAACTGAGGATAAAACTATGAACTTCCCACGCACCCTTCTATCTGTAGCAACAGCAACAACCATCCTGGGCTTAGTCACTACAGCATCCGCCACTGCTTTCACCCTGACAACCCAGAACTACATCCAGGGAGACGGAAGCACCCTAGAATTTGGCTTTTTAGGTTCCTATGGTGCCTTCAAGTCTAGTTTTGGCATTTATAACGTAACCACAGGGCAATCTACCACCCTATTCCAAGAAATCAATCGACATAGCTTGTCAGGTCAAGGCTTAGATAATTATGGCGATGCCTCTAATATACAAGCCTTCCAGACACAATTCACCTTTGAGCGCAATAACGCCTACACCTTCTTTCTAGGCAATAATCAAGAAAGCGCAACGGTCTACTCGACTACTAACCACAATACCAATACCCCAAGTAAGCTGTTTGGTCAACAAGCCAAGTTTTTCAGCGACCTATCGGTACTGAATGACCAATCCTATAAGTATCTGACTCCCCCCGTGGGCCTCAACACTTCCACAAATAGTAATCTAGCCAAAGCAGATGGAACAATTGCCAATCTACTCCCAGGCAAGATGGGCTTAATAGCCTTTGAGGATAATGGGATTGATAGGACAACAAACGAGTGGTACCACCGAGACTACAATGACTTTTTAGTGTCTGCTGAGGTGGTTCAGGTGTCAGTCCCCGAACCCACCACACTGATAGGATTAGGACTGGTTGCCGGAACCATGACACTGGTTCGCCGCCGCAGGAAGGAAAGCAATTTTTCTTAAAATCAACTCCTTGTTTAAGAACTGTACTGCTCTCAGAGTGCCTCTACTAATGGATTAACTTTGTAGCCTTCTCCAAGACCCACATTCTGAATATTTATATCCGTTCCCATACTTATTCGTGCATCTTATTTAGGAGTACGAGTATCTTGATCTCTCGTGCCAGGGTTCAATATACTCGGATTCTTTATATTTGTATGAGTTCCGCAACGCCTTAGCAGGCATAGCAAACTAATTGCATATTATTTCTCTACATTATCCCGGATATTAGTGACATAATCAACTGGGATAGACTTCCCTCAAATTTTAATCAAAATTCAGTTCAGAAAAAATAAGGAAGAAACCCAAACATCTCTAGGTTCCTACTGCTCGGTTCTTATAACTTTCTTCCAGCTTTGTTAGAGGTATGAAGTGATGCGATCTGCATTCCCATGAGAACTCTTCAAGTTAATTTTTCAGTAATTTTCTACCCAAAAAATCATCAACTTTTCACTCTTTAAGTTTTCTGAAGAGAATTTACACGTTTAGCTGCACCTCCTCTCACCGATAGAGTTAGCCTAGGCTAGACTTAACCCCTTGAATTATTCGATGCGGGGATCGACTGTAAGTAATGTACTCTTGGACATCCTATAAAAAAACCTAGCCTTGCAACGACTGAACTCTCCATGCCGTAAAGGGAGGTTACTAAGAGCCTATAAATTGACAGGCTGTTTCTATCAATAAGTTTTTCGGCTCATCTGTTAACTCCAGTTGGGTAAAAACAAGTCTCAATAGCCTGACTTTTTAATTTTTACCCAATTTTTGCAAGTTTTAGTTATTGGACTTTTCTAACTTTTAGCTCCATTAGCAATTATACCTAAGACAAAGGCCCCAGAAATCTTCAATCTATCTAACGGTTTTGTCACCAAAGAGCGATCAGTTTTATCCAGTTTTACTACTAGAGCCAGACCATCGGTCTGAGCAGCAATGATACTGCCATCAGCGAGACCTACTAGAGGGGGTGTATCATAAATCACCAAGTCGAAAAAGTCTTGAAATTGCTCCATCAGAGAGTACATCTTTTTAGAAGATAAAAGCTTGATCGGATCTTGAGGAAGTGGGCCAGAAGTTAAGACGAAGAGGTTATCATCATGGGGCGATCGCTGAATGGCATCGTTGAGACTGAGGTCTGTAGAAATAGCATCAGTCAGTCCACGTAAATTCGGCAGGCCCAACTTGGTATGAATCTTAGGATTACGCAGATCTGCATCCACCAACAACACTCGCTGACCAATAGTGGCTGCTGTCTTGGCTAGTTGTAGTGCCACCGTGGATTTACCTTCTCCCACGGTAGCGGCACCAATCACCAAAGAGCGGATTGGGTTTTCAAGATTAAGTAAACGGATATTGGTATATAAAGAGCGGAAGGATTCCACGACGGGAGAAATATTGTACTGCCCCATTCTCGCTTCCTCCTGTACAAACGTGCTAAGAGAAGACTGACTAAAAGAGGCACTCCCTGGAGCAGGTAGGATTTTCTTTCTGCCTACCCCTGAACCCCGATACAGCTTTTTGAGTTCTTTAGAGCGAGGGATGACTGCAAGAAGAGGAAGCTTCGTTTCATCTTCTATATCCTCTGGGCTGTGGAAGACGTTGTTGAGAAGTTCTAAGAGAAAAGCCGTGCCAATGCCCAAGATCAAGCCAATAATCACGGTTAAAATTTTAGTTTTCCTCGTCGTACCTTCAGAAGGTTTAGGGTTTTGTGGAGGTGCGATTAGCTGCCAAGGAAGCTCCTGTTGGGCCGCATCTATCCGCAATCCGTCCAGTTTAGATAAATACTGGCTAAGGTTTTCAGAGGCAACTAAGAGTTCTCCTTGTAAGTTAGCATACTGTTTAGCGACAGTGGGCAATACGGATATTTGTTGTTGCAGCACCCGTTCAGCTTCAGCAATAGTCCGATCGCGCTCTTGGACTTCCCGAACTTCCCCTCTTACTCTAGCTAAAATTGTTTCAGCTTCTCGATTTGCTCTTTGAAGTAAACTTTGCTGCTGTTCCCTCAAAGAAATCAAGGTTGGATGTTCGTCTTGCAATTCCCCAGATGTTGCAACGATTTGACTTTCTATCTCTTGAAGCTGCCTGATTAAGACGCCATAAGCCACAGCATCTCTACTCAGAACACTCAGAATATTTCCTTCATCATAGAGATTTTTAACTGTCGCATACTGAGTTGTTAACTCAGCTAATCTAGCTTTGGTCTCAATGCGTTTGCTTTCAACAAAATTACTTTGTTCCAGGAGCTTTTTGCTATGGTAATCCGGGTCCATTAAGTTGTAAGTTTGCCGCAAATTTTGTAATTCATCTTGTATTTTATTAACTCGTTGACGCAAATCCGGAATCTGACTTTCAATAAATTGAATTCCGTTGCGTAGGTTAGTTAATTGAGATTCGCGACTGTAGATTAGATAACCATCAGCAACTTGCTCTAATACAAATTGAACTTTTCGAGGATCCAGATGAGAGTAAGATACTTCTAAAATCCGCATCCCTTCAGCTCCCTCAAAGGGTCGCTCTACTTTAATATCAGCCGAATTGACATCTTTATAGCGGGTCTCGATTTTTTGCATAATCGGATCCATAACGGTCGGACTTTTTAAAACTCTAATTTGAGTCGCATAATCCAACCCAAAATCTTTACCATTGTAAGTAGCAAATTTATTTCCTTGGGTCTCCGTTAAAATCGCTTGTAATCTGCTTTCTGAGGTTGTTACCGGCTCCACTAATAGCTGAAACTTTCCCAGGTAAATGGGAGGACGCTGAGATATTTTGAACAATAATGCTGCACTGACAGCAACCGTTACCCCCACAATCACCAGCGCTCTTCGACGTGCAGCAGCAAACAGCTTACTTAGCTCTTTGATGACTCTCTCTTCATCGGTGCGTTCTGCACTAGGCGTGTAGCCATGAGCGCCAGACTGAGGTAGGTTGCCCTTTGTTACAGACCACGGCTGATAATCCCGATCATTCTGCATATTAGTGTGCTCTATAGAGGTAATTTGGATAAACTGTTCAAACCTATTTGAAGCCGAGCTTAGTGCTATCTTTCATCTAATTCTATAATACCCAAAATATCAAGCAGTTGAAATATAGACACAGTTCTAGGACCAAACAATAAAAAATTGGTAATAGTATCATAGGTATCGGTGACTCTAGCCAGATTAGATCGGCCTACTATAATGACATCGTTATTACGAAGGATAGGATTGTTTTGTTCATTAATTGCTGCACTCAAATCAAGTTCAATCGTCCGTCGGGTAACGCTGCCATTGAGTTCAAAACGAAGGAGTTCCACTTCTTTGCGATTGACGCGAGATCTATTTAATGAACCCGAAGCTAACAAAGCTTGATTCAAAGGTGTATTCGGTGGTACTTCCAGTCTTCCTTCTTGCTGCACTCCTGGTGGTCTAGCTTCTTCACCCACGACAAAAATTTGAATATTATCAGGAGAAAAATTGGCTCGCGCGAATTGGGAAGCTTCGGCAGGATTGATATCAGTCGCCGTGGGAATTATAATTGAATCGCCCTCTTCAACCAGGGGATTTTGGTTGATGTCGCCAGTCTGCAACAGTTGCCAGAGATCGATATTTAATAGTTGTTCGCTGCCAGTTCGAGTGCGTCTACGGATCTGGATACGGCGAAGATCGGCATCAGGAGTAATTCCCCCGGCCAGTTGAATGGCCCGAGTCACTGTTGGCAGCCCTCCGCTTCGGCTACCAATTGGAGATTGGCTTCCTGTAGTATCTCCCCCTGCAACTACATAAACCCCAGGACTGAGCACTTCTCCAACTACTGTCACAGTCCGGGGTGTATCTGGATTGGGGGCAAAGTTAGCCTGAGCGATTTGGCGGGCTTCTTCCCTGCTAATGGTGGAAGCAGTTGGAACAATAATGGTATCTCCCTCTTGAACAATGGGGTCTAGGGTAATCTCTCCGGTCTGCAAGTATTGCCACAGATCAATGTCGTAGATAACCTCAACTCCCGATATGGAGAGGCGGCGCAATTTGATGCGACGAATATCTGCTGTTGCGGTTATTCCTCCGGCTAATTGAAGGGCGCGGGTTATTGTGGGTAATCCTTCGGATATTCTCTCAATTTGAGTGGCCCCTCCTTTCACGACGTAAGTTCCCGGACTCTTGACCTCACCTATTACGCCTACTGTCCGTGATGTGGTTATGTCGGTAGCAAAGCTTGTTAGTGCTAATTTCTGCGCTTCTGCGAGCTGAATATTAGGGGAAACTGGAATAATGATGGAATCGCCATCGCGCAGAGTAATGTTCTGACGGGGATTTCCCGTGAGCAAAAAGTCCCACAAGTCAACTTGGATGACCCGTTCGGGGGTATTGATAGGCTGTCTGCGTACCTGGATGTTACGCAGATCTGCCATTAAAGTTGTTCCGCCTGCCTGCTCGATTGCCTGAGTTAGAGTGGGGAATTGAATTCCAGGAAATCGGGTGTCTTGTACGGAAAAAGTGTAAGAACTAGGCAAGCTTACTTCCCCTGCTATGGTGACGGTGACGGCTCGGGGGGTCAATAAACTCACCCCTATTTGGGGATTTTTAAAGTAACGAAGGTATTTAGCGAGGAACAACTCTGTCGCCTCTTGGATAGTCAACCCCAGAACAGAGACTGTGCCGATCAGGGGCAGGGATAGATTACCATCTGGGGGAATGAGGTACTCGCCACTGTATTCACGGCCCTGTACGTTGTCAATGCGAAGCCGATCGCCTGGTGCCAATCGGTACTCTTCTACATCCAGAGGGTTCACAGCCGGGTTAGCCTGGATAGGAGCCTGCGCCCACAGGGGCTGATTCGCTTGGGTGGGGACTGGATAAGCCAAGCCAATCCATCCGAGCGCGGTTAACCCAAAAAGGGGTCGAGTAATTTTTATAGAATAACCTTTGGGGAACATACAACACCCGAACGCCACAGATGCTAAATCTATTCTAACTTAGCGCAGGTAAGAGACAGCTTGCCACTTTTGAAGCAAAACTCTGATTTCTGAGGGACACCGGCAAGGCTAAATGATATTGAGGGGTATTTTTTACAGAAAGATTTGAGGGACCGTTAGCTAGAAGGAGAGGGATTTGATCTGAGGTTTATAGATAGGGGGAGCATTCCCCTTTTTCCTCAAAGGATGAATCTCCATCCGCGATTTAGCTGCGAAATGAGTGATAATGATTTAAAGTCTACCCCCTTGAAGCGTAGGTGTCCAATTGTCAAGTCCACAAAGCAATAAACCTCCTACTCAAGATCATGATCGCTACTTTCGTACGGATCATTTAAGTGCCGACCTGCGGGGACGCTCGGTTCGTGGCGGTGCGGTGACAATGGCAGGTCAAATCGCTAAGTTTATCCTTCAGTTGGGATCAACTGCGGTATTAGCCCGCCTGCTGACCCCGGCTGATTATGGTTTAATCGGGATGGTGACGGTTGTTATTGGCTTTATTTCTCTATTTAAAGATCTGGGCTTATCTACCGCCACTATCCAGAAAGAGGGAATCACTCACCACCAAGTCAGTAATCTGTTTTGGGTTAATGTAGCCATTAGCGCTGCGATTATGTTGCTGACGATCGCTTTAGCACCGGCGATCGCTTGGTTCTACGGCGAACCCCGGTTGACGGGAATTACGATTGTACTGGCAAGCGGGTTTATTTTTAGTGGTCTGACGGTCCAGCACCTTGCATTGCTCAGGAGGCAGATGCGCTTTACAACCTTAGCGGCGATCGAAATTGCCTCTATGGTCATTAGTATTGCGGCTGCGATCGCATGGACTTTTTATAGAAAAGACTATTGGGCCCTCGTCTTGCAGCAAGTGGTGATGACGGTCATCACGATGGGAGGAACTTGGCTGGTCTGTGATTGGCGTCCAGGCTTACCTAAGCGATTTTCTGGGACGGGGGATATGCTGGCTTTCGGTGGGCATTTAACGGTTTTTAATATCCTCAATTACTTCAGTCGCAACCTTGACAACGTGCTGATTGGATGGAAGGTGGGAGCACAACCGTTAGGCATTTATGCCAAGGCATATCAATTACTACTCATGCCCTTCGACCAAATCAACGTCCCGATCGCTAAGGTTGCGCTTCCGACGCTCAGTCGCCTCCAAAATGAACCCGATCGCTACCGAGTTTATTACAGCAAGGCAATTCTCTTGTTAGTCACATTAGGAATGCCGTTGGTGGTTTTTATGTTTGTGGCTGCGGATAAGTTGATCCTAACGGTACTCGGGGAACAATGGAAAGACGCCATTCTCATTTTCAGACTACTCGCGCCTGCCGCTTTCGTGAGTACCTTTAATGTAGCGGCGGGTTGGGTGTACGTTTCTTTAGGCCGAAGCGATCGCCAGTTGCGCTGGGGTCTGTTAACCTCTATTACAGATGTGATTGCTTTTACCATCGGCGTTCAATGGGGAGCCATTGGAGTCGCTGCGGCCTATAGTATTTCCCGAGTAGTATTGCGTTATCCCGCCATCGCTTACTGCTACAAGGGTTCATTCTTGAAGATTGAGGACTTGATCGCTGTCCTGTGGAAACCGACCGTCGCCTCCCTAGTCGCAGGCTTGGCCCTGCATGGCTCTAACCAACTCTGGGAATACGGCCCTAACCCGGCGATCGCCCTCCTGCTCGATTCAGCAACCTACACCATTTTTTATCTTGTAGCTTGGGTACTTCTGCCCAACGGCTGGCAGACCCTGCGCGACATGGTACGACTACTTGAAGTGTTTCGACCCCAACCCAAGGAGGCTGGTGATGGAAAGTCATAAGCTCAAACAATTGGTTCCCATGCCAATCAAACGTCTCGTGTATAAAACTCGGGAATTGTCGGCCCAGGTTCGACTAGAAATCGACACTCTAATTGCCCAAGTCAACCCCAAGCCTATCATCATTTTGGGCAATCAAAAATCTGGCACATCAGCTATTGCAGCCTTACTCGGCGAAATGACTGGAGCCTCTTTTCATATTGATATGATGAAAGCCAATGAAAAGAACATTTATGAATCTGTAAAAAAAGGAGAATACTCATTTTCTAAATTTATTCAACTCAATAAATTAGAATTCTCAAAACAAATTGTCAAAGAGCCTAATTTAACCTTATTTTATGATGAATTAAAAGAATATTTTCCTCAAGCAACTTTTGTTTTTACGATTCGAGACCCCAGAGATAATATCAGAAGTCAGCTTGATTTTTTCCAAATTCCTGGAAACCTAGACCAAATGACCAGAGAACACGAACAAAGGCTCGTTCGTTCTTGGCCTTCAATTTTTGATGGCCGTTGGCTAGGGCTCGAAGGAGAAAACTATATTGAAATGTTAGCTGCGCGGTGGAACTACACCGCTGATGTGTTCTTGTTGCATCCCGACGAAATGCGATCGTTCAAATATGAAGACTTTGTACAAGACAAAATCGGTACACTCAGACAACTCGCTACCGACCTAGGTCTATCCGAGGCTAAAGATATCTCCGCCAAACTGAATCGGCAGTATCAGCCCGCAGGTAGCAATAAAAACGTTAAATGGAAAGATTTTTTTGGAGATGATAACCTCGCAAGAATCGAACGGATCTGTGGAGAAAGAATGAAGAAATTTGGCTACCCCTTCACCACCGAACAAGCCGCCACTCATCCCGACCAACCATAAGTTCCTAAACCAGCAGGACAACTAGCCAGTAGGACAACTAGAATGAGAATTGCCTTTCTCGTAGACCAGTTTCCCGCCCTATCGGAAACATTTATTCTACATCAAATTACTGGCCTGATAGACCGGGGGCATCAGGTTGATATCTACTCCAACAACCTGGGCAATCTATCCAAAATACATCCAGAAGTAGAAACTTACCAGCTACTCGATCGCACCTTTTATCCACAAATGCCAGAAGACCGCTGGTCACGCCTAATTCAGGGTCTCAAGCTAGTCTTCTCGAAAGGGGTGAAAGAACCCGCCACTTGTCTCGCCTCCCTCAATCCATTCCAGTATGGCAAGCAAGCCGCATCCATGCGCCTGCTGTACTCCGCAAGCCGGTTTATGGACAAGCCGCCTTACGATATTATCCATTGTCAGTTAGGATTTCTGGGTGTTCAAGGTCTTTTGCTATCTAAAATTGGAGCCGCGAAAGGAAAGCTAGTCACCTCAATTCGCGGTTCTGATTTCATGTTATATGTCAATATGTTCGGAGAAGATTACTTCAACGAACTCTTCAAAAACGGAGACCTATTCCTACCTGTCTGTGAAAGCTTCAAGCAAGAGATGATCAAGCTAGGTTGTGACCCCAACAAAATAGTGGTTCATCGCTCGGGTTTGGATTTTGAAAGCTTTGCCTTTACCCCCCGCCAAGAGCGTCACGATGCTCGGGTACGCCTCGTGACAGTGGCCCGTCTCACTGAAAGCAAGGGGGTAGAATATGGAATTCGCGCGGTTGCCAAACTGGTCCCCGATTATCCGCAAATCGATTATCAGATTATTGGAGACGGGCCTTTGATGGCAGATTTGCAGCAACTCATTGACCAACTGGGTATTAACGGAAACGCGAAACTGCTGGGCTGGAAACAGCGGCCCGAGGTGGTAGAAATCCTCAAGCAAGCTGATATCATGATGGCTCCTAGCATCACCGCTACAACCGGCGCTCGCGAGGGGATTCCCAATGTTTTGAAAGAAGCAATGGCAATGGGACTACCGGTCATTAGCACCCAACATAGCGGGATCCCCGAACTAATTGAAGATGGAGTTTCCGGTTTTTTGGTGTCGGAAAAAGATGTCGATGCCCTGGCTCAAAAGTTGGGCTATTTGATAGACCATTCGGAACTGTGGTCGCAAATGAGTCGTGCGGGACGCGCTCATTTAGAAGAACACTACGATCTCAACAAACTTAACGATCGCCTGGTTGAAATTTATGAGCAATTGCTAAAAACTTCCAGCCGTTCTCCAACTTGTGCCCTGGAAAGCGGAAACTTGTGACTCAAAACGAGCAGCGAAGAGTTAGGGAAGCCAATGGCAACATTTAAGCTCAAAGCCGATCGCTGTTTCAACAGCCAAGAAAATCCATCTCGTTCAATCAAACATTTTTCAGAAGGAGGATAGGTGTTGTGAATCAATCCCTGGGGCAACCTTTAGTCAGCGTTATCATACCTACTTACAAGCGTGCCAGCATTATCCCTCGCACCATTCAGAGCGTTCTCGATCAAACCTACAAAAATTTAGAACTTCTCATCGTTGACGATGCTTCTCCAGACAACACAGAAGAAGTAGTCCAGGCCCTTGGAGATTCGCGAATTCGCTACATTCGCCATTCCACCAATCAAGGCGCTTCAATTGCTCGGAATACAGGCGTTGAAGCCGCCGTTGGAGAGTATGTTGCTTTTTTAGATTCCGATGATCTGTGGTTGCCCCATAAACTTGAATTGCAATTACCCTCCCTGCAAAATCATCCCCATCCAGAACAAGTGGTGGGTTACACTCAGATCACGAATGTTCGCACAGATAAAGTCTTTGTGATGCCCTTGAGAGCCAAACAGGAAAACGAAACCGTAGCGGACTACTTGTTTGCAAATGGCGGATTAATGCAAACCGGGACTTTGATGATGCCTCGCACCCTATTGGCAGATACTCAGTTTAGGCCGGGAATTGTTCCCCATGAAGATCCGGATTTGTGCATTCGACTTGAAGCCAAGGGTGCTTTTTTTGAGTTTATAGACCACCCCCTCACGATCTGGCACAACGACAGGCAGGACAATCGAGCAACTAGTATGTCTGATTACCAAGTTTCGTTAAATTGGATCCGGGAATATGAGTCAGTCATATCCCCGCGAGCTACCAAGGGATTTTTGGTAACGGAAGTGGTGGGACGGCTAATTGCCAGCGAACAAAAGCGAATTTATGCAGAACAGTTATTAATAGATGCTGCACTCCATCAAGTTATATCACCGAAAGATTTTGCTATTTTATCGACTCGGGTCATGATACCCAAGCGCATCCGTCAGAGATTGAAAGGGATATGGGATAAAGTATTTTCCCCAGGAGGAGTAGAAAAGGCGGTTTAACAGGGAAGGCTTAGGAGAAGAAGCATCGAAAATTAATCACAAAGGAGCGAGGGATGAAGCCATTGCTGATTAGCAGAGCTGATATAGAGTTCGGGGCCGATCGCGCGGCTTATCGACTGCATCAGGGTTTGCGCTCAATGGGTGTGGATTCACAAATGTTGGTGCACAATAAGCTGACTGATGACCGTTCCGTCATTTGCCCCCTGGGAAATTTAGGCAGAAAATTAGTCAATTTTAAAGAAACGTTCGATGCTTTGCCGCATAAATTTTATCGAGAGTCTCCAGCGGCGATGTTTTGGCCTGGATGGGTTCCCGATCAGATTCAGTCTCAAGTTAATCGGGTCAATCCTGATGTGATTAACCTACATTGGATTTGTCGGGGATATATGCAGCTAGAAACGATCGCCAAGCTGAATAAACCTGTGGTTTGGACTTTTCATGATATGTGGGGATTTACAGGAGGATGCAACTACAACGAAGAGTGCGATCGCTACAAAGAGTCTTGTGGTCGTTGTCCCCAGCTTAGTAGCAATAAGGATTTTGATTTATCGCGATGGGTATGGCAGCGTAAAGCGAAAGCTTGGAAAAATTTGGAGTGGACGGTAGTGACTCCCAGTCAATGGATGGCGGAATGTACCCGATCAAGTTCTCTGTTTCGAGAGGTGCGAGTCGAAGTTATTCCCAACGGCATTGATACAGAAAAATATCGGCCCATTGATCGGACGACTGCACGCCAATTATTAAAATTGCCTCTGGATCGGCAATTGATTCTGTTTGGGGCCGTCAGTGCAACCAGCGATCGGCGCAAGGGCTTTCATCTCTTGCAACCGGCTTTACAAAGCCTGAGCCAGTCCGGATGGCACGAGCAAATAGAATTAGTTGTCTTTGGGTCATCAGCACCAACTCAGGGACAGGATTTGGGTTTTAAGTCCCATTATTTGGGGAAACTGACTGATGACATTTCTATCGCTTTGGTTTATGCCGCCGCCGATGTTTTTGTCGCTCCTTCCGTTCAAGATAACTTACCTAATACCGTCATGGAAGCGATCGCCTGCGGTACTCCCTGCGTCGCCTTCAAAATTGGCGGGATGCCCGATATGATAGAACACCAACAGAATGGGTATCTAGCCTCACCTTATGACATTGAAGATTTAGCCCGTGGAATTGCCTGGGTATTAGAGAATCCAGAACGCCAGGAGAAACTTTCCCACCACGCCCGTGAGAAAGCCGAACGAGAATTTACCCAAGAACTTCAAGCGCAGCGCTATTTGTCTGTTTTTAACGAAATGGTATCTAAAGGCGCATTATGCTAAACTCCACCGTGAAGAGGGAATCTTGAGAAGCAAAGATTGGGATGCAAATATGCGCCTTTTCCCGTTACTTTTCCTCGCTCCTGCTTCTTCAGGCCTACTTCTATCCGAGAGATTCAAATTTTCTCATGTTAGCATAATAGCTAGACAAGTAGCCGACCAAAGAACCTGCCCTCGGGCAGACTCTGAAGCCCAAAAACAGCCTTGTTAATCCTTACCTACATAGGTTAGAGAAGAATGGACAATCTAATAGAGACTGGGGTTACATCTGATGAATGCACGGATCCGATTTTTATCTTAGGAATCATGCAGCGCTGTGGAAGCAATTTTTTAAAAGATATTGTTTGCTTGCATCCGGATTGTGGGTTCCCAGGACATCCCCTCGTAGAGGATTTCCTAGCACAAAATGCCAGTTTGTTGACTCAATATATAAAATCCGTATCAGTCGATTGGAATAGCTTAGGTCGGGGGCCAGTTTATGATGAACTCGAAGTAGAATTGGGTCATTATTTAGGGGATGGGGCGATCGCATTTTTGCAATCGCGAATTACTCAAAAACGGTTAGTGACAAAAACTCCTAGTGTTCGAGATCTCCAGCACTTCTTTACCATATTTCCCAAAGCTAGACTGTTGATTGTGGTGCGAGATGGACGTGCAGTCATAGAGTCAGGGGTCAAGTCTTTTGGGTGGAAATATGAAAATGCGTTCCATGACTGGGCAGATGCAGCTCAAACAATTTTGGAATTTGATCGGAAACACAAATCCTCCAATTTTAAGTATTTAATTGTTCGGTATGAAGATGTCTGGAATAATTTAGAAGAGGAGCTGAAAAAAGTATTATTATTCTTGAATCTAAGTTTGGAGAAATTTGACTTTGAAGCAGCCTTGAACCTACCCATCAGAGGATCTTCAGTAGCCAGCCGAGATTCAGACAAAGTTCTATGGAAACCCCAGGAAAAACCCAAAAACTTTAATCCAGTAGAACGCTGGACGAGTTGGGAACAAGGGTTACATGAGCGTTTTAACTGGGTCGCTGGCAAATATATGGAGGAATTTGGATACGAACTTCAACAGGATGACAAAAATCAGTGGATCTGGGACTCGAAAAACCGAAGTTTAGATGTTCAATGGTTGCTAACCAATAAAGCGAAAAAATTTTATCGGCAAGTGAAACGGGCATTTATAGAAGAAAGACGGTAGATTGTTCGAGAATATGACTAAAGTTTTAAGCCTATGGGGAGAATGATCCATGCCTAATCCCGCTCATTCATTACATCCAGTAATGCTTTCAATAACCCGGCTGGTTCTAGTGCTAGAAAAGTTCTATGCTGGCTTAGTTATTCTTATGTGTACCGGCGCTTTTCTTGACTTGTATAGCAATGCAGGGTATGGCAGCGTTGCTCGGATTCGCTTTTATCTGTGGAAATTGCTGATTATTGGCGCAATTGGATTTATGATGCTTCGCTGGAAGCAAGTGATGAGCCAAATTCCCGTCGGAAAATTTCTATTAGCATTTTTGGCGTGCGTTTGGATATCGAGATATTGGTCAGTTGCACCTTTTAAAACAGCAGAAGAAGCAGGAAAAATAATAGAAACGACCCTGCTAGGAATGTACATTGCCACCCGCTATAACTTTAAAGAGCAAACTAAATTATTTACTTTTATTTTCAGTATTTCGGCAGTTTTAAGCCTGTTTTATGTCTTCGCAATGCCCAGTATGGGGAAAATGTATGGTGCAGGAGTTAGTGCCGATTTGATAGGAACGTGGCGAGGGATTTATGTCCACAAAAATCTGTTGGGTCGGGTAATGACAATCGGCGGTATTTTTTTAATACTCCAGCCATTGACTTCTAAAAAACATCAGCTTTTAGGGTGGGTTGTATTTTTTATTAGTTTTCAACTCATTGTGGGGACAAACTCAAAAACAGCTCTGGTTGGCTTTCTTTTCCTGGTTGCCATTTCACCGATTGCTCGAGTGTTCCGGTGGAATCCAGCGGTGGGTATCCCACTCTACCTTTCAGCGATGATGATAGGGGGTGTAGGGGCAGTATTCCTAGGAGATAACTGGGATGCTGCGCTCGCTTCTATTGATAAAGATCCCACCCTAAACGGTCGCCTTCCTATCTGGGAAATTATGGGAGAACGGATTGAAGAACGCCCGTGGTTGGGC
>CBFGOM010000145.1:0-16872 GCA_965650385.1 uncultured Oscillatoriaceae bacterium | reverse complement strand
CGGCGGAGACGGCGCGAGACACGATCTTTGCCGCCACCGACCTCGACAACGTCTACCGGAATGTCGCGCTCTTAATCCATCAATATGGTCACTTTCATCAGCTTCCGTTTCCACCGAGGGAGCCGCTTGAGCAACTAGGGTTTCGGTGACTGAATCTTCGCGAGTCATTAAGTCTAATGAACTTTCTGGAGATCGAGCAATCACTGAGACGGCGGTTTCCGGAATTGATGCGATCGCTTCTGATGGTTTATTTGGGACGATCAGTGCAAAGGTGGTGTCCGTTGTGACGGGTTTAGGTAAAGCAACGACATCACTTTTTGCTGATGCGGATAGATCCCTTGCCTCATCGCGGGTGAGGGAACTCAAGTTCCCGGCGATGGGATTAGATCCCGCTTCCGTTGAGTTCAACGGAATTTTAATCGTCTGATTGACTTCGAGTAAGTCTGGATCGTTGAGGTTATTAGCTTCAACGATTTTTTCTGCCGAAACGCCATTACGCAGGGCGATCGCATCCAGGGTATCTCCGAAACTGACTTGGTAGATGCGCGTGGCTGATGCACTTTCTACCGCCGGAATCGCGATCGCCCCATTCATGTCAGGTTCATCCAGGTTTAACGCTGTGGCGTCGTCCTTTTCGGTTTCCCCGAAGCTGGATAATTCAGGCTGTACCGCTTCTTCCTGCCGGATTTCCCGTTCGGGGGTCACTAAGGGGACCAATCCAGAGTTCTCACCGGTGTTCACTTCCGCTGTAGCCGGTTGAGAAATTTCTCCGGCATTCCCGGTGGAATTTTCCTCCAAGTAGGATTGCCAACCTGGGGAAGTTCGTTCGGAATTGATCTGGGACGGTCTAGCTTCCCCCTCGGGCCTTATGCCACCGGGTAAGGGTTCGGTTGCTCTACCCTCCAAGGAGAGGGAGTCTACAACGGTTCCTTCCGTGGACTCTTGACCTTCAACCTGGGGAACTAATCCATAAGGAGCCATTTCCGGCCCGGGGCCTTCCGACTCCTGGGAGATTCCCAGGGATGATTCAACGACTGAACTGACCGACTCCTCACCCCACAACTCCGCCAGACTTGGATCCAGGGTGGGTTCATCGGATTGAACCCCACCTTCGCTGGAAACCCCGGATTCAGAGCGAATTTCGTCTATTTGCCAGCTAAAACTTGCGCCAGCAGGGTTCCCTTCGCGAGCCAATTCCTGTGGGTATGGAAGGGTTAAGTTGACTTCCCCGGTTCCTTCGGCTTGGCCGCGATCGCCTGGGTTAGAGGCAATCTGTGAGGGCACCGGACCCTGTTCAGTTAGGGTCCAGGGAGTTGCTTCTTCCTGAACTTGGGGTTCTACAGCAGACGGATCTACAGTAGTTTGCTCTGCTATCTGGGTTCCGGCCTCTTCTATTGAGGCAGTTTGTGCCTCCAGTGTGGACCAAGAACCGGGCTCCGTAGCCGAGGTATCTACTGCGATCGGTGGCTCTGATGCTCCAGCACCTTCGCCTTGTTGAGGCAGCAATATGCTAGACGCCCCCATCGAAATTGCAAGTCCAATCATGGCTGCCGAGGTACGAACCTTACGGGGGCCAGCGAGTACCTGTCTAATCTCTGCTACCGTCCGATCGCTATCGGCGGCACAGGATGGAACAGGTTTTACCTTCTGCGGAAATGCTCGTTTCAAAAAAACGACCTCCTAACGACCAGTGCTTAACTGTCTTTTGAGTCAATGAATTTACCACCAGTCTATGATGTAGATCACATCACTGAGAGACCGAAGTCACTGACAACAGAATGTTACTTAGGCAAGATTACCCTGATTTTCTGTTTTCGACAAGTTGGTAGTGTTCACAAAATGTTAACGGGCAATTTATATTCCTTTATCCAGCGCTTCTTTCAGGCTAAATTAACTTCTGCGCTTTCGCGTTCCGTTCGGCCCTGAATTCTAGGGGACAAGTCCCATGATTCAGAAAAAAAGCTGCTGTTTGGTGATTATAAGGCATTTAGAGGGGAATCCCTGTTTCAATCGCTACGAATCTGTTGAAATAACCCTGTAGCTCCATTTAGCACCCTCTTTAAGATCCTTAAATTTGGACCTGAAATCGGCTGAAAAACTCGCAGTTGGGTCGCTTTACAGATACCGTAACTCTTGCCCCCGTCCGGGTTTTTTCCTGATTTAACAGAACTTGACCCAGACTAGAATTGACCCGACTTCTGATTTAAGTCAACATACCAGGTTTGGATTGAGGTATTTTCCCTCAATCCTTCAGATGAGACTTTAAGCAGATTTAACTCTAAAGCACAACCGTATCCGTGGGATACTCCCTGTCTTGATTCTTTCTCCCCGGTCAGGTCTGTCGCTTCAGTAATTTGGCTTTTTGTGCCCACTGGCTAAGGGTTTAAAGGCAATCGCTCCCAAAAATTGAATGATGAAATTCTATGGAGGAAAGGCGATCGCCACCTCGGTAGTCCTATACGAATTTCTTATGCTTTGCGGAAATTCAATCCCTGATGGGGTGAGACCCAATCCGAGTATCAAAAGTCGGTTTTCGCTCCAAGTCCGAGTCTAGTCAGTGGAGTTGACCCAATTGGCGGAGGGCTTCAAATAGACCTAAAGCCGCACTGACAGACAAATTCAGACTGCGGACCTTGGGATGAGTCATGGGAATATAAAGAGTGCGATCGCACTCTTCCAGGAGTTCCGGCGATAACCCCGTCGTTTCAGACCCAAACAATAACCAGTCATTCGGTTGAAATTCAAACTCAATGTAATTATCGGACCCTCGGGCACTAAACCCTAATTGACGACCGCCACTCTGACGGTGAAACGCCCGAAACGCCGCTAAATCCTCATGGTAGTGAACATCGACATAGGGCCAATAATCCAATCCCGCCCGTTTGAGATAGCGATCGCTAATCTCAAATCCCAAGGGAGCAACTAAATGAAGCGGCGTCCCCGTCGCCGCACAGGTGCGGGCAATATTGCCCGTATTGGGAGGAATTTGGGGATGAACTAAGACAACTTGAGGCATGGAGCGCGTACCGTTTCTCTATCCAACTCGGTATCCCAGGCGATCGGGTTTCCGATCCGAGGCTATCCGGGTATCATTTAACCAGAAACTGGGTTCAATGATAGAAATTTTTAATCATCCGACCTTGAACCCCATTGATTAGATATTCTGATTGACTCCGGACAGTGGCTCAAGCAACCCAAGGGTGACAAAGTTTATCTTCTAATTCCGCCTCTTGGGCGCTCATCGAGGCGATCGCCCCTTGAATCACTTGACGAGGGTCCAAACCCCGGTCTACCGACTTTAACCACCGTTGCGCTTCATTCCCTTCCCGCAGAATTTTTTTCAGGGGCGACAGAAAACAGCTAAATCCATGTCTCTTCGCCGTCGGTAACACCTCTTCATAGAGTTCCTCAATCCAATCTCGGGCCACAATCGTTCTCCCATCTTGCCAATGGCGCAATTCAGCTTCTAAACTGCGGTGAGCTACGGCAGACTCATTGGCATCGGTGAGGGCAATTAGGTCATCAGCGCGGGTTTGTGCCGGTAACAAGCTCAGTTCCAAGGGGTCTAGGTGGGGATTTTCAATTAACTGCCACAAACGGGCCTCTAGGAACGCAGAAATGGCAAGTAAGGCGATCGGGTCTGAGACTAATTCACAGATTCGCAATTCTAGGCGATTGAGGGTGTAAGGACGGCGATCGCCATTGGGACGCACCGAACTCCAGAAATGCCGCACATTTGGAAACACCCCAGTCTCTAACTGTTGCTCGGTCCACCGGATAAAATGAGCATGATTTTCAAACAACGGAGCCGTGGCTGGGACTTTCGGGAACAGATGCCAGCGCGTCGAGTGATACCCCGTCACTTCCCCATCTAGGAACGGCGAGGCCGCACTCAGGGCCAAATACAACGGGGCCTCCAGATGAATCAACCGACAAGCACGCATCAGCAAATCTGGATTGTCGATTCCCACATTAATGTGAACACTCGCCGTTACCACTTTTGTCCCATAAGTGTTCTCGATATACCCGTGATAGGGGTTATGAGGGTCCGATCGATAAAACTGGTCGGTCCTACCCAAAGAGAGGCTACTCCCCGGAATTAACGTGTAATTCCCCACCGTCTGGAGATACTCGCGCAGGATCCGCCGAGGCCGTACCAGTTCACATAACAACTGCTCATACCGTAACAGGGGCGGAGTCGTATATTCGACATTCCGATTATCTGGCTCTCGCATAAAGCGTGGGAGAGCCTCCACAATTTTATCCGAGAGTCCGACAATATCTCCCTGGGGCGTACCCGTGTAAATCTCCACCTCAAAGCCTTTCGATAGCAGCATGATTTGTCCTCCGCTCCATAGTGATGGGTGAAATGGGGTGAATCGAGAAGGGTGTCATCCTCATTCTCAATCCCTCTTCCATGATGAGAGAAGAATTTAAATTGAGCTTCCCCTTCTTCCATTATGAGAGAACAGGTGCGGGGATGTTGACAGAAGAAGCAATCTCCACTCCCCTTTCCAGTCCCTAGGGAAGGGCGCTCAAGATCAGACATCTTGCCGAATTCTTGAAAGCCCCCCTTCTTAAGGGGGGTTGGGGGGATCAACCCAGATTTTTGCAAGAGATCTATAGATTGCAAAGATTGCAACTCTTTGAAGCCGCTGATGTTGTCTCTCCCAGACGGTTTTTCACCGAGGAAAAGCCCGATTCTCAACAGTTAAAACCAGAGGGCGCAAGGGTTTGGAGACCATTTCCCCTTTCTACTTTTGCCGTGGCACTCGCAATTTCCCCGCAAACTCACCCCCTCCCCCCCCTTGTCAATGGTTCCACACAATCAGACACTTAACTTGTTAAGAGCAGCCGTCAGCCATCAGCTATCGGCTATGCTTGCACCTCCTGTGTGCAAGTACCGAGTCCCCGGATTTTGCAATGGCAGCTACGCTTTCTGTTAAGACTGGCCGCTGATTCAAGGCGAACGACTCGGAGGCGACTGGCTGAGTGCTCACGGCTGACCGCGTGACGCTGTTGAGAGGTTTTTTCGTGAAAAAAGTCTTAGCCATTATTCTTGGAGGAGGCGCTGGCACCCGTCTCTACCCATTAACCAAGATGCGGGCCAAACCAGCTGTGCCACTGGCCGGGAAATATCGCCTGATCGATATTCCCGTGAGTAACTGTATTAACTCTGACATTCTCAAAATCTACGTTCTAACTCAGTTCAACTCGGCGTCTTTAAACCGTCACCTCGCTCGTGCCTACAATTTTTCGGGCTTTAGTGAGGGGTTTGTTGAGGTCCTCGCGGCCCAGCAAACGGCAGAAAATCCGACCAGTTGGTTCCAGGGTACTGCTGATGCGGTTCGCAAATATTTGTGGCTGTTTGAAGAATGGGATATTGATCAATATTTGATTTTGTCCGGGGACCATCTTTATCGGATGGACTATCGCGAATTTTTGCAACGCCATCGTGAAACCAATGCCGATATTACGCTCTCGGTCTTGCCGATTGATGAGAAACGGGCTTCAGATTTTGGTCTGATGAAGATTGACGACAATGGCCGAGTTGTTTCCTTTAGCGAGAAGCCCAAAGGAGATGCTTTGCGCCAAATGGCGGTAGATACGACAGCTTTAGGCTTAACTCCTGAAGAAGCTCAAAAAACGCCTTACATTGCCTCAATGGGGATTTATGTCTTTAATAAAGATGTAATGGCGAAGCTACTCCGGGAAGCTCCCGATCGCACAGATTTTGGGAAGGAAATTATTCCCGCTTCTTCAAGCGAGTATAACGTTCAGGCTTACTTGTTTAAGGGCTACTGGGAAGATATTGGAACGATGGAATCGTTCTATGATGCGAATTTGGCCTTAACGAAGCAACCTCACCCACCCTTTAGCTTCTATGATGAAAAAGCGCCAATTTACACCCGTCCCCGGTATTTACCGCCGACGAAGTTGTTAGATGCTCATGTCACGGAGTCTATTATTGGGGAAGGCTGTATCCTCAAGGAATGTCGGATTGAACATTCGGTTTTAGGGGTGCGATCGCGCATTGAAGCGGGCTGTTTGATTCAAGATAGTTTGATTATGGGTTCTGACTTCTACGAACCCTTTGCCGAACGCCAATCCGGTTCTCAAAAAGGTGGGGTTCCTTTGGGAATTGGTTCAGATACCACGATTCGTCGCGCGATCATTGATAAAAATGCCCGCATCGGTCGGAAGGTACAAATTATCAATAAAGACCGTGTGGAAGAAGCCAATCGCGAAAGTGACGGGTTCTATATCCGTAATGGAATTGTAGTCGTTCTGAAAAATGCCATCATTACTGATGGAACTGTGATTTAAAGGATTACATTCTCTCTATTTTCTTTGAGCAAAAATGGCCTAATCATCCATGATTTTTGCTCAAAGAAAATGGGCTTTATTCTCTTTTGTTTGACGTAACGATTTCAGTCGTTATTTTTTCAACGGTTCGTCTATCACAACTGGTGTTGTTTCCGGATTCATCATCACAACCGACACCGCTAAGATGCTGGTATCCCATTAAGTGCAAGAACAAAAAACTCGGGTTCTCGACCGTTTGAAGTTACTGATGGTGACAGAGGTTCTAAAGAAACCTGGTTTGTCCTCCTGATACGGTACTGATGCCCTCGGGATTTAACCCCGGCCCGGGGTCTGAGGAAGCAACAAGCCAAGTCATTACTGCCAGCATTTGACCGATAACAACTGAAGGAGTGATGTTGAACAGTTCAGGGGGAACGACTGAACTGCTCAGATTGAAGACTGTACGGAAATTGCGTTAGAACCCCAGAGTAAGAACCGAACTGAAGCCGGGGTTAAATTTAGATACCCTAGATTAAGAGCACCGATCGCCTCGGCTGCTTCCACAAAAAAACTATAGACTAAATCTTTAATCGGTATAGGAGGAATATTAATGGCTGCGACCGACTTCAAGGACTACTATGCAATTCTAGGAGTCAGTAAAACCGCAAGTGTTGATGAAATTAAGAAGGCTTATCGTAAACTTGCTCGCAAATATCATCCGGATATGAATCCAGGAAACGCTCAAGCTGAAGCTAAGTTTAAAGAAGTTTCGGAAGCCTATGAAGTGCTGGGTGACTCCGACAAGCGCAAAAAATACGACCAGTTCGGACAATATTGGCGTCAAGCGGATGGGGCCGCCGGTGCAGCAGGATGGCCCCCCGGTGGCGGGAATGTGGATTTTGGCGGGTTCGATTTTAGCCAATTCTCCAGCTTTGATGATTTTATCAATGCGTTGCTCGGTCGCGTTGGGGGACCTGGGGCGGGTCGCCCTCGTCCTGGAGGAACCCCTTACAATTATCGCAATGCTCGTTCGACTTCAACGAGTGGATTTGGCGGGTTTGAGGATTTTGCGACGGGGTTTGGCTCCGATCGCACGGCTGCTGGAACTTCTGCGGACCGGGAAAGTAGTATTACTCTGACCTTTTCTGAGGCGTTTCAGGGGACCCAAAAACGTTTAAATTTGGGTACGGAGGCGATCGATGTGCGGATTCCTCCGGGGGCCAAACCGGGGACCCGGATTCGAGTTCGCGGCAAGGGTTTAGTGAATTCCTACAACCAACAACGGGGGGATTTGTATCTGAAGGTGGAAATCCAACCCCACTCGTTTTTCCAGTTTGAGGGAGATAATTTAGTCTGTGAGGTCCCCGTTGCTCCAGATGAGGCGGTGTTGGGGGCAACTATTGAGATTCCCACTCCGGATGGAACGGTGAAAATGAATGTTCCCGCAGGCATTCGGTCCGGACAAACTCTACGACTCAAAGGCAAAGGATGGAAAACTGCCAAGGGCGATCGCACGGATCAGTTGGTCAGAATTGCGATCGCCCCCCCAAAGGACCTCAATTCAACGGAAAAAGACCTTTACGAAAAGATTCGCAACGCCCGTCACTACAATCCTCGCAGTCATTTACAGTCGGTCCGATTGTAGGCGATCTCTTCATCAAAACTCATATCCCGTTAGGGTTCTGCTACTCCCAAAAAGCCCGCCTACGCGGGCTAATTTTTGGGCAGTTGTTCCCCATTTTTCACGGTTCATCCTTGATCCCCGTTGGAGGTGGGAAGTAGGTCGAATCTACTATAAGATCGGGAAATAGTAATCTCAATTTGAATGCCCATGAGCGAACCGATTAAACCGATTACGTTGCCCCCCATGAGTAATCCTCAACAGGAGGGGAAATGGTTACAGGCTGCTTTACATCAATGGCTCGATCGCGAGTTTATTCCCGAGGCAGTCAACCACCAAATTGCGGAACGAGCGACTCAAATTTTTGTCCGTCAGCGACTGGAGGGCGAGAATGACTTAGGGTCTTTGGTGATAGCGATCGTGACTGAAATGCAGGCGTTTGATTTTTCTAAAAGCTTTTATGGGGAATTTGCGATCGCCAATGCTGTCAGTGACTTACTGTTAGATAGTCTGGGGATTGATCGCTGTTGTGGACAATAATCTGAGGGAGCGTCGGGATTTTAGATTTTAGATTTTAGATTTTAAAATGTCTGATCTAAAATCCAAAATCCACGCTCTATCTAGCTTTGGACTACCAGCTTGACTTAACTACCCCAGGAAGGAGCCCCTCATGGGCCATTTCCCGAATGACGTTGCGAGAGAGTCCGAAATCGCGATAAAACCCTCTGGGACGTCCCGTTAGCCAGCAACGGTTACGCACCCGGTTAGGAGCGCTGTTGCGAGGTAGTTGTTGAATTTGGCGGTGAATTTGCAATTTTTCTTCTGGATCCGTCGCTGCGGCAAATTGCGCTTTTAACTCAAACCGCTTATCGATGTACTTGTCAACGAGCGCTTTGCGTTTCTTTTCCCGCTCGACCATGGATTTCTTAGCCATGTAATGATTTTCATCCGTTAAAAAAGACAGCATCTTTCATTCTAGCTGATAAATCGGCCTTCAGCGCATAAACCTCGCCGGATTTAAAGCCAGACCCTTGACTTAGGGCATCATTTCAGCGAAGGGAATAGAACCATCACTGATTTGAATAAAGTAGTCGGAAGAGGAGTTAGAGGCGATTTCAGAGGTTTCAATTTCTCCAACGGGTAAGAAGAGGGTTGCCTCTAGGTGCGATCGCACGACGGAAGAGCAATAAGACTCGCCATGAAGACAATCCACTAGCAGTTGATTGGCTTGATAATATTGGTCGAGTAGAACCAGTTGTCGGGGGGTAAATTGCCAATTATGACCGATTTGACGATGCTGGATGAGCAAGGCGCGAAATTGTTCTGCCCAGAGATGGGCGCGATCGCCCCACCAGGCAATCAGGCGATCGCGACCCTCCCCGGGATCGGGCAGTTGGTTCTTCAGTTCTTGTAAGCCTTCGCGCAATTCGGGTTCATGGGTTAAACTGCGGTCAAGATCGAGGGCAAACCCCAGGGAGAGGATTTGTTTCACGTTGGGATTGCGGGTCAGATTTTGAACCAACTCCAAGGCGCGTGCCAATTCCAAATCCAATGCTAACTCAGGCGCTAAATCCCGGGCTAAACAGGGGTCTAGGGCAAGGGCTAAACCCAAGCTGCGATCGCGAAATAGGGTAAAGTAAAATGCCCGAATTGCGGCGGGTTTGTACAATCCTTCCAGCAGTTGGCATTTAGCACTGGTACAGGCTAAAAATTGTTGTAACTTGCCATCGGCAACCAACATGACATCAATTTGCTGCTTCATCGCTTGCAGCAGTGGGTCAGCATTTCTTAACAATTCCGAGGTGAGTAACACGACTTCTCGCCATCGGGGTTCACAAACATGACTCGCTAACCCTTGTAACTCCTCTTCCAATGCACTCGGATCCGGTGTTGCCGCAATCTGACGCGCCGTAAAATATTCCTGGAATGTTAGATGGGAAAAGGAATAAATTCCCCTTGCGCGTTCGACTAATAAACCATGTTGAGCTTCGATCGCATCTAGGACCGTAGCACTTTGCGATCGTAAGGTTTCTGGTTCAGTATTGCTTTGGGGTAAAGTGACTAAATAATCTCCTATATAATGCTCAATTTCCCGCTTTTCAAAAAAGTAATTACTTTGAGCAAATGTGGTTGCTGCAATTTGACTCAAGAGTTCTATTTTTCTAGGCAGAGATAAATTTCGATAAACTTCATCCCGTTGAATCCCTCGTGCTTCATCCCAGCGCACCAGCAGAATATCTAACCCAGCTTCATAGAGTTTAGAGCGTTTGTTGGGGAAATCTTCTTTGGTCTGAAAAATACTCGCGGTTAGAGTTAACAGAATAGGCGTTACAACCAGGTCCCGAATCGGTTGATTTTCAGGAAGATTAAGCTTTTCTAAAAAGCGTTGAGATAGGAGTAAACCCGCTTCGCGATCGCCACGGGCTGCTACAAACCATTTTTCAGCAAATGCTTCAATTTGCGAGCTATCAAAATCAGCCAGTTCTACTTCTGTAAAGCCAGTAAAGTGGTACTCCCCTCCCCCCAAACGACAGGTAATTGCTACTCTATTTTGATAATAAATTTCACAAAATTGGTTGATTTCGTAAGAAATTTCTCGGTTATCACTGTCTGGAATTTCATCTAATCCATCTAACAACACTAAGGCGTGTCCCCCTTGCAGCAACGTTTCGACATTAGTTGCTGATAGCCCAAAATTGTTGAAAATTTTAGTAATGTAATGGAGTAAGCTGCGATTCCCACTCTGTTGACTTTCGGTTTTCCAATCCCTAATTCTAATAAAAATTGGAATTCCATTTAAACCCATTTTAGGGCTGGCTTTTTCTTCAACTTGTTCTTGAATACAGTTGAGAGCAAGAGATTGTAAAAAGGTGGTTTTACCAGCTCCAGGTTTACCCAATATTAATAATTTTGAATAGGTAGAAACCGCTTGAATAGCTGGAATTTTTGACTGCTGTTCCGATGCAGAAATGCTACGGCGTGCCTGACCCGGGGACTGACGAGTTTGCCTGGGCTGAAATTGAAGATCCGAGACTTCTAGCCATCGTTGCCGACTGAGTTGTTCGAGAATATTAATCTGGATATAGATATCATTCAGAGCAACAGGTTGGGAGTTGTCTAAAAGACGCAATGTGCCGCATTGAGCGCGAATGGGTTCTCTCATGCGCGATCGCACTTGCGCAACTAAGGTCGTAATATCTTCAATAGGTGGATCTAACCCCGGATCATCCGTTGTGTTGAGAGCCACTGGGGTGACTTCATCCGGGAATTCAGCAATCTCCTGCCAATCTAAGTCTAATTTGCAGCAAATTTCGATAAAAATTGCCCGTTCAATAGGCCGTCCAGTCAAAAACTTCCAAATGGATTGACGAGTTTCTAGTCCCACTTCAGAAGCCAAATCTTGCTGCGTCCAGCCACTTCTTTCAAACGCAGCTTTTGCCTTGATTTTTCCAGTTTCTGAAGTGTTCAGTGAGCGTTTTCTCATGGGAATAATCCAGTTTATTTAATCAGTTATCTGGTAGATTGGGAACACAGAGGAAGCTATCCACAGTGGGGAAAAGTTGTTTAGAGCTTAACCGTAGCAAAGAGTAGGACTTTACTCTTTTTCAGGATGAAGCTTTATTCATAATGGATTGCTGCAATCGGCTTGAACAAGCAGAGGCAATATCAGCTATTTATAATAGTGGGGGCAGGACGTTTTCAGTGCAGCGATCGCGGTTGCAGATGGTGGGAGATCTTCCTACTATCACCCTGATGATCCCTGACAACAGCAAGGGGTGATGACTTCTGAACCCCGAGGCGATCGCTGACTCACCGTGGAGTGAGGTAAATCACCTGGAAATTCCAACCCAGACTGGGGGAACTAAAGAAGTTTCAGCAATATGGCTTTCCCTTGAGTTTTGACAAATTTTATCCCTGCCAGGGGGGTTAAACCCCTATTATACAAGAAGTTGGTGTCCGTGGGGAGGATGGGACTTCAGTCGTGACGTTGAATTCGCGATAAAGTCTTCCTTCCCCCATCTCCCTGGCGGTCCTCCCCATCTCCCCAACTCGATGGCGGTCTTCCCCCAATTCCCTTAGGGCTTTATGATGAGAGAAAGAAATCATAACAGCAGGATATGCAGTTGATAGGGATTTTCTGTGGGTTGATTGTGGGTGCGATCGCCGGGTATCTGTGGTCCAAAAAGAGGCACTTCAGTGGAGAAAAGGACCCATCGGCGATCGCCTTGTTGCCGGAGAAAACTGCGCCGGTTGCAGCGAATCAATTACACTCCCGAGTCACTCAAAAGGAAATTCTCTACCGTCGGATCTTTGAGGAAAATCCTGTGGTGCAATTGATTACGGACCCAGAAACCGGGATGATTCTGGATGCGAATGTAGCAGCGTTGGAATTTTATGGAGATGGGCTTGAGGCTTTAAAGCAACTTAAACTGGAGGAACTGCATTCTCTCGGGGATCGCAAAGGGGCGATCGCCTCGGAGGAAGCAAGAGAGGACGTTCCCCTGAGTAGTCCCTGGGTTGGAGGGTCCAAGCCAACCGTAGACATCGAAACGAAACTGATTGATGTCGAGGGTGATGTGGTGAACCTGAGCCTAGTTCACCCCATCACTCCTAAGCAACAAATAGAAGCAATCCAACAAAGTGCAGAACGATATCGCTGTTTAGCTGCTGCCACTTGCGAGGGAATTCTCTTGCACGATGGCGGAGTCATTATTGATGTGAACCGGGTTCTGGCGCAGATGCTGGGGTATGAAAAAGAAGAACTTATTGGAACCCCGGGTGTGGCGTTAGTCACCCCAGAGTATCGGGAAATTGTGTCTGAGAATATTCAAAATCAGAGCGATCGCCCCTATCTTGTTGTGGCACTGCGCAAAGATGGCTCAACCTTTCCTGCTGAATTGCACCCGAAAATGATTGACTATCAAAACCGCCTGGTTCGGGTTGTGACGGTTCGGGACATCACGGAACGCAACCAGGTAGAGGAAGAACTACGACAAGCGCGAGATCAACTGCGTGCCGTCTTAGACTCAGTACCCGGTAACATCGCCTGGATTGATTCTAATTTGACCTATCTCGGGATTAACCGCTACCTCGCGCGTTCCTTCAATATTCAGCCGGAAACCTTTATCGGAAAAACGATTGGTTTTCTGGAACCGGAAACCGAAATTCGCGATTTTGTCGAGGAATTTTTCCAGAGTAGCCAATCGGAAACCTCGGTAGAAATGGAATGGGAAGTGGATGGACTTCCCTGGCACTATTTAGTCGTGGCACAGAAATATCTTGGGGGTAAAGCGGCAGTTTTTGCGGGATTTGACTTAACTGGGCGCAAGCAAGCAGAACGCGAATTGCGCTTTAGTGAAGCGAGTATTCGAGCATTATATGAAGTCAGCGCGGACCCAACTCTAAATTTTGATCAACGTTTGCAGCGATTATTAGAACTGGGATGCGAGTGGTTTGAGCTAGAGATGGGATGGTTGGGGCAACTGGTGGGCGATCGCCTGGAAGTGATCGCTGCCCATCCCCCGAATTGTACCCTGGGAACTCGGGCGGTTTTTACCGGCGATCGCCCCAGTAGTAATGCCTTAGAGATAGCCCCTACAGTCCGTGGGATGCAGTCTCCAGTCGGCACTGGAGGGGAATCGGACTCCCCTGCTTCCACAGACCCAACCCCGGCTTATTTCGGCACCTCGGTTACCGTTGCCGGTCAAGTTTATGGTCCCTTGAGCTTTTCGAGTCCCCATCCCCGTCGCCGTCCTTTTAGTGCAGTCGAACAAGAATTACTCAAATTGATGGCGCAGTGGATTGGGGGGGAATTGGAACGCCAACAGGCAGCAACGGCCCTCGCGCAAGCCTTTCATCGCAGTCTACTCCTACGACAAATCACCCAGAAAATTCGCCAGAGTTTGGACACCCACCAAATTTTACAAACCACGGCAACGCAACTGGGGCGAGCATTGCAGGTGGATCGGTGTTTGCTATTTCGCTATCAAGTTTTACCCGAGGCGCAATTGTACTGTGTGACGGAGTATTTGACTCCGGGGGCGAGTTCCTTACTCAATTTAGTCATTCCGCTTCGGGATAATCTTTTAGGCGAGCGTGTTATCACTCAGGACCGGGCGATCGCCCTGGATGATGTGGAGGATAACGTGCTGGGTTACTCGCTTTGTCCAGTATTTAATCAACTCGGTGTGCGATCGCTCATGGCAATTCGGACCTCCTATCAAGGAGAACCCAATGGGGGGATTGCCTTGCAACAATGCGAAGGATTGCGACAGTGGCGCGAAGATGAAATTGAACTCCTAGAAGCGGTGGCGGATCAAGTTGGGATTGCTTTAGCCCAAGCGGAGTTACTGGAACGGGAAACTCAACAGCGTCAACAACTCGCCGAACAAAATCTTGCCCTTGATCGCGCCAAACAATTAGCAGAAGTTGCTAATCAAGCCAAAAGTGAATTTTTGGCAATGATGAGTCATGAAATCCGCACCCCGATTAATGGCGTGATCGGCATGACGGACCTGCTGCTCGATACCGCCCAGACTCAACAACAAAGACAATGGACAGAAACCATTCGCAACAGCAGCGAGAGCTTATTACGGATTATTAACGATATCCTCGACTTGTCAAAAATTGAGTCGGGTAAATTGGAGTTTGATGAACGACCTTTTTCCTTACCGGATTGTATCGAGAGAGCAGTGAGCGTCCTCGCGCCCCAAGCAACCGCCCGAGAAATCCGCCTGGTTACCCACATTACCCCGGAGACTCCCGCCCAGATTATGGGCGATCGCACCCGACTCCAGCAAATTTTGGTCAATCTCCTGGGAAATGCCGTTAAATTCACCGAAGTCGGAGAGGCGATCATTTCCGTGAGTGCCTCTCCTATCCCCGAGGACCTGATTGCCACAGACAATCGGCAATCTTCTTGTCGCTACCGCATTCAATTCAAGGTTCAAGATACTGGCATCGGCATTCCCCCCGAGGGAATGCACCGCTTGTTTGAATCCTTTTCCCAAGTGGATCTGTCTACCTCGCGACGCTATGGCGGCACCGGATTGGGTTTAGCCATCAGCAAACGCTTATGTGAATCGATGGGGGGTCAGATGTGGGTAGAAAGTATGGGAACTTGTGCCGGAAATCCTCCAGAAAATTGGCCGGTGCAACCGTTTTCCGCAGACTCTCAGTTTCCCGGTTCTACGTTTTACTTTACGATCGTCACCCTGGCTTGTCCTCATGCGCAGATTGAAAAAAGCCCCCCCTTAGAAAGATCTGAAACCTTAAATCCTGTTCGCCCTCGTGCGGTTGTTGCGGAATCTACGCCGCCACGACTGCCGTTACGGATTTTGTTAGCAGAAGACAATCCGGTGAACCAAGAAGTGGCGATGCGGACCTTAGAAAAGATTGGGTATCGAGCTGATTTAGTCCAAAATGGCCTCGAAGCCCTCGAAGCGTTGCGCCGTCAACCTTATGATGTGGTGTTAATGGATATTGAAATGCCGCAGATGGACGGATTAACGGCAACGCGGCAGATTCGCGAGGAATGGCAAAATCGCCCAGAACCTGCGCCGAAAATTATTGCCATTACCGCTTATGCAATGGAGGGCGATCGCCAAAAATGCTTTGCCGCCGGGATGGATGGTTATATTACTAAACCCTTTCGCATCAAGGCTTTAGCCAATGCTTTGGAACAGATTCAATCCGGTACCGCCCTGATAAACTCGGCAGATCCGATGCAGGCTACTTTTATCAGTGACCATTTGTTTGCATCTAACTCTCTAGCCCCCCAAAATCAAGAGGGTGAAGCGGTTCTCGATCGCCAGATTCTGGATTCTTTACGGGATATGGCAGGCCCCAAAGCAGCAGCCATGTTGTCGTTGATTATCGGCAACTATCTCGAAGATGCCCCAGAACGACTGCAAGAAATCCGAGAGGCAGTGGCGCAAGGTAATCCGGAAGGGTTACGTCAAGCTGCACATTCGATGCGATCGAGTAGTGCTAATCTCGGTGCTCTTACCCTTGCAAATCTCTTTAAAGAGCTAGAGAATTTAGGTCGGGCGGGGACTACGACCAATGCCCAGACACTCCTCAACCAGGTGGAAAAGGAGTATGAGAACGTGACTAAAGCTTTGGAACTCGAACGGAAACAGGATAATTCATGATTGCTACAGGTGAAGATAATTCCCCGTTAATTTTGCTTGCCGATGACGATCGCTCGATGCGATCGCTTCTGCGTCTGGCGATGGAAGAAGAAGGATATGCCGTAGCGGAAGCTAAAAATGGTGAGCAATGCTTGGCGGAATTTAAACGACTGCAACCGGATATGGTCCTGCTGGATGCAGTCATGCCCGTCATGGATGGGTTCACCTGTTGCCATCAGTTACGTCGTCTGCCGGGAGGGGATCATACTCCGGTTCTCATGATTACCGTCCTAGATGATGCGGATTCCGTCGATCGCGCGTTTGAAGCTGGGGCCACGGATTATGTCACAAAACCCCTCCATTGGGCTGTTTTGCGGCAGCGGGTAAGTCGTTTATTGCAGGCGTCTCAATCTCTCCAACAAGTGACGCAAGTTTCTCAGGTATTGGATCAAGTGAGTCTGAGGGAACGGCTATTTCGGTATCTAGCAGCCAGTCTGACTCAGTGTTTATCCCAGGAGGAAATTCTCGGGGGTTCCCTTGCGCAGTTACGGGCTTTGTTAGGTGTGGATCGGGTGGCTCTCTGCGATCGCCACGGAACCTGTCTCATGGACTCCGTGGCAAGTGAGGCAATGTCCGAACCGAAATCTTCCTTACAACAGATGGGGTGTTACCAGCGGTTGCAATCGGGAGAGGCAATCGCTTTTGCTGATCTGCAAACCGCAGTCAATGAAGAGGCGATCGGCTATTTTACGGCATTGAATATCAAAGCGGCCCTCCTCGTCCCCTTTCCCCCAGGGGAACAATGGCAAGGGG
>CBFGOM010000144.1:0-17057 GCA_965650385.1 uncultured Oscillatoriaceae bacterium | reverse complement strand
ATTTTCATGTGAAGAAACCAGCGAAGCCGAGTATCTAGCAAGTTGTTATAAGGATAACAAATTTTATGCACTCTGTAATTATTTAATTCGGAAACTACAGGTTCTCTATCTCTATAATCGCCTAGACGAAGCCAAAACTTGCGCCTTAGAAGCTGAAAAATATCTGGTGTATATTACCGGCACTTTGCCCACAACTGACTATAATTTTTATCATTCCCTACTGTTATGTGCCCTCTATAAACAGGCATCACCGGAAGAACAAACGGAGTATCAGCAAAAAATTGCCGCTAATCAACAACAGATGAAAGTTTGGGCAGACAATTGTCCCGATAACTTTGAACATAAATATCTGTTAGTGGCAGCGGAACTTGCTCGAATTGCAGGAGATGAAGAGGAAGCCCTTGATTTGTACGATCGCGCTATAGAATCCGCCCGCAAATATGAATTTATCCAAAATGAAGCCTTAGCCAACGAACTGGCAGCACAATATTGGTTTCAACGGAATAAACAAAAATATGGTCGAGTTCACCTGCGAGAAGCCTACTATGGATATCAACGCTGGGGTGCAGTCAGAAAAGTTACCGAACTAGAGGCAATTTATCCACAATTGCTGACTAAAGCCCCCGGAAATCCTGGGGCGATCGACACCCGAACAACTGCTATTCATACCACCACGGATAATCATGCGGGTATCTTAGATTTAGCCTCAGTTATGAAAGCATCCCAAGCAATTTCTGGAGAAATTGTCTTGGATAAATTGCTGGCAAAACTGATGAAAATCTCGATCGAAAATGCGGGAGCACAAAAAGGATCCTTAATCTTACCTACAGAAGATAAACTCACGATCGCTGCTGAAGCTTCTGTTGATCGCGAAGAAGTGATCGTCGCTCAATCTGCACGAGGAACCTTGGGAGGGCGATCGCTCGAACCGGATCAAGTCCCCGTCACCATTATCAACTATGTCGAACGGACCAAATCAGATGTTGTTCTTACTAATGCCGCCAGCGAAGGTAAATTCACCGCAGACCCTTATATTATTTCCCATAACTTAAAATCGGTTCTTTGCCTCCCCATCCTCGATCGCGGTCAATTAATCGGCATCCTCTACTTAGAAAATAATCTCACCACTGGCGCTTTTACCAGCAATCGCTTAGAAGTCTTAAGACTTCTCTCTGCACAAGCCGCAATTTCCTTAGAAAATGCCCTCTTATATGCCTCCGTTGAGCAGAAAGTCCAACAACGTACTCAGGAGTTAAACGAAAAAAATACCCGCCTCGAACAAACGTTACATGAACTCCAACGCACCCAAGCGCAACTGATTCAAAGTGAAAAAATGTCCGGACTCGGACAAATGGTAGCCGGGGTGGCTCATGAAATTAATAATCCCGTTGGATTCATTTATGGCAACCTCACCCCCGCCTCTCAATATGTCCAAGAACTGCTGAATTTAATTCAAACCTATCAGCAGGAATATCCGAATCCCACCCCAATCATCACCGAAACCCTAGAAGAACTCGACCTAGAATTTCTGGTGGAAGACTTGCAGAAACTGCTAGATTCCATGAAAGGAGGTGCAGAACGAATTCGCAATATTGTTCTCTCCCTGCGAAACTTTGCCCGTCATGATGAAGCGGATATGAAACCCGTGGATATTCATGAAGGTATCCAAAGTACCTTAATGATTTTGCAACCGCGATTGCGATGCGAAGGAGAACAAAGGGGAATTCAAGTGATTGAAGACTATGCCACCTTACCCCGAGTCACTTGTTACGCCTCAGAACTGAATCAGGTGTTTATGAATATTTTGAGTAATGCCATTTATGCCTTAGAAAAGGATGAAAATACGGCTAAACCCACCATTCAAATTCGTACCGAACTCAGTGATCGCAACTCAGCGATCGTCCGCATTGCCGATAATGGTCCGGGAATGCGCGATGAAGTCTTAAAGCGAATTTTTGACCCCTTTTTCACCACTAAACCTGTCGGTTCCGGGACCGGATTAGGACTATCCATCAGCTATCAAATCGTCGTTGAAGCACATGGGGGAGAACTCACCTGCACCAGTGCACCGGGAAGCGGTACCGAATTTGTGATTGAGATTCCCCTGCAACCGCGCGCAAGGTTTAGTTAACCCACAATCTTAGGAACCCGGTTGCTTCAAGAAACCGGGTTTTAAAATCCACTCAACATCTACCTACGTGCTACCCTTCTATGAGTGAATCTTCCATCCGTCCCGCCGTCATTACCAAAGTCCTTCCTGACTCCATCGCTGCCGAAATTGGATTTGAACCGGGCGATGCGATCGTCTCCATCAACCAACAAAAACCCCGAGACTTAATTGATTATCAATTCCTCTGTTCCGATGAACTTCTGGAACTCGAAGTCATCGACAGCCGAGGCAAAACCCATCAAATAGAAATCGAAAAAGACTACGATGAAGACCTCGGACTCGAATTTGAATCCGCCTTATTTGATGGACTAATTCAATGCAATAATCGCTGTCCCTTCTGCTTCATCGACCAAAAACCCCCGGGAATGCGAGATACCCTCTATCTCAAAGATGATGATTATCGCCTCAGCTTCCTCTATGGTTCCTACCTCACCCTTACCAACCTCAGCCAAAAAGAGTGGAACCGCATCGAACAAATGCGCCTCTCTCCCCTCTATGTTTCCGTCCATGCCACGGAACCCGAAATTCGCACTCGCCTATTAAAAAATCCTCGCGCCAGCCAGATTCTCGACCAATTAAAGTGGTTTCAACAAAACCGGCTACAAATTCATGCTCAAGTCGTCGTTTGTCCCGGCATTAATGATGAAAAACACCTCGAAACCACCCTCCTCGACTTAGCCAAATTTGGTAGAGGAGATATTCCTGCTGTCGCCTCCGTCGCTGTCGTCCCTGTCGGCTTAACCCGCTTTCGTCCCGAGGAAGATGAACTCATCCCCGTCACTGCCGAAAAAGCCCGAGAAGTCATTCAACAAGTGCAAACCTTACAACCCAAATTCCGCAAAACATTAAAGTCAAACTTTGCCTGGTTAGCCGATGAATGGTTCTTGATTGCTGGAGAAGAAGTCCCCCTAGAATCCGACTATGAAGACTATCCCCAAATCGGCAATGGCGTTGGTTCTATCCGGCAGTTCTTAGATGAATTTGAGGAAATCGCTACGGAATTATTGCCGCCAAAGGTATCTCCCCCACGACAATTCACATGGGTTGTGGGAAATGCCGTAGAAAAAGCTTTTCAACCCATTGTAGACCGACTCAATTCTGTAGAAGGATTACAGATAAAAATGGTAGCTCTCTGTAGTGATTTCTGGGGACAAACTATGAGTGTTACTGGCGTGTTAACAGGTCAAGATTTGCTCTACGGATTGCAAAATAGAAAGTTAGGTGATGCCATTTTGCTGCCGGATGTCATGTTAAAACATGGAGAAACCCGGTTTTTAGATAATATGACAGTAGAAGATTTGGCGGCTCAATTAAAAACGCCAATATTACCCGTGAGTGGGATTGAGGGGCTGATTTTAGGTTGTATCAATGGGATGTCCGAGTTGCTGGAGATGTCAAAATAAGCCCACACCTTTAAGGGTAGTGCGACACAAATCAAGCCAGGGGGCGCTGGCTAAGTACGTGGGGAATTACAAAAGATTTAAGTCTATTAATACTTGACAAAATAACGGAATTTTGATAATAAAAGCCCCGTGGTCCTCAACCTATGGGGTCTGAGTTTCTGTAGCTACACTATGCCTGCCTGTCGGTAAAGATTGACATCACCCAGAAACTTAACAAAATTTAATCGATTAAGCTATACTGTACCCTGGATATATCAAAATGATATAAATGCTTGAACTTTCTGCTTTAGGACTCCTGCAACGCCATCCCCTACATGGCTACAGGTTGAAGCAAGAACTGGAGCTCTTTATGAGTAGCTGCATGAGCGTCAACTATGGAGCCATTTACCCCCTGCTGAAACGGTTGGAGGAACGGGGCTATATTGCTGCGATCGCCCGGGAATCTGGCGATGCGGGTCCCAGTCGGACCATTTATGGCATTACCCCCACGGGGCGCGATCGCTGGCGGCAGAAAATGCTTGAACACCCCCAGGATAGCTGGGTTAAAAGTCGGGCGCGTTTTGCCATTAAATTTTTCTTTTTCAGCGATTTAGAACCCGAGGCGAGGCTGGAATTAATGGAGCATCGCTTAGGGCTTTGTCGCGCTCGATACAAAAGTTTCAGTGAAAAAGCTTTGCCGGAGGATTTCTATCAAGTCGCTGTTTGGAATCGACATTTAGATGTTTTGAAATCAGAAATCGAATGGGTGCAAGAACAAATTGCCATTGAGATGAAACAACAGGGGAATCGGGATACAGCCCAAACTAAGGTAGGAAAAAATTACTCCGGCGATCGCCAACTTTCCTAATGGATTTAAATCCCTTAATTAATACATACCCGATAAAACTTTAACGTTTTGATTAACAAGTCGAACAAAAACAGGGAAACCCATGAAATCACCTAACGATTCTAATATCGAACTGAAAACTAAAGAACCTGTAAATTCTGTTGCTAATGAAACCGAATTAGAGCAGCAGCTAGACCAACCCTTACACAATAAAAAACGTCGGTTTAAATGGGGCAGTAGGCGGGGTCGCTCGCTCGCTTCTGCTCTGTTTCTGTTGTTATTAGTTGCCGGGGGTGGCACCGGCTGGTATTTTTGGCAATCGCGGCAAACTGCGATGGCAACTAGCGAACAGCAAGGCGGACCCCCAAAACCCCAAGGGGTGGCAGTGCGGTTAGCTACGGTTGAAATGACCAATTTAAGGGAAACCTCTGAGTTCGTGGGGACCCTAGAGGCACAACAAGCGGCAATTGTGCGTTCAGAAATGGCGGGAAGGGTGAGTCAAATTGATGTTAAAGCCGGAGATAAAGTCTCTCAAGGGGACATGATTGCCCGAATTGATACCCGAGAAATTGAAGCCCGGCTTCGGCAAGCTCAGGCAGCACAAGCTCGGGCGCAATCTCAGGTGGCCGAGTTAGAAGCGGGAACCCGACCGGAAGAAATCGCCCAAGGGGAGGCCCGTTTAGCCGCAGCAGAGGCCCGATTGGCGGAGGTGCTCGCGGGGACTCGTCCAGAAGAGATTGCTCAGGCACAAGCGCGTTTGCGGCAAACGGAGGCACGACTGGCTCAATTGCGGGCGGGGAATCGTCCGGAAGAGATTGCCCAAGCACAAGCTAGGTTGCAACAGGCGCGATCGCGAGTGGAATCCTTACGGGCTGGGAGTGCAGGGGATGAAATTGCCCAAGCTCAAGCCCAAATTGCTGATGCTCAAGCGCGGGTGGAATTAACCACGGAACGGGTGGAACGGAATCGGGAACTAGCGGATCAAGGAGCAATTTCCCGCGATCGCTTTGATGAAGTGGTTACAGAAAACCGACGCGCTCAAGCGGATTTACAGCGATTTCGCCAACGGGTGCAGGAGTTAGAAAATCAGCGGCAAGAGGAGATTGTAGGGGCTGAATTACAAGTAACGGAAGCAGAACAAGCCTTAGCTCAATTACAAAGTGGGGCACGTCCCGAAGAAATTGCTCAGGCAGAAGCGGAGGTAGCAGAAGCCCGACAACTGCTGAATCAGCGACAAAATGGCGCACGTCCCGAAGAAATTGCCCGCGCGGAAGCGGAGGTGGAAGAAACCAGGCAAGAGTTACGGCAATTAGAGAATGGGAACCGACCCGAGGAGATTGACCAAGCTAAGGCACAGTTGGCGGAGGCGATCGCCCAAGTGAGAGCGTTAGAGGTGCAGTTACAAGATGCCAATATCGTTGCACCCTTTGAGGGAATCGTCGGCGATATTCCCGCGAAAGTGGGCGATGTGGTCAGTGTTGGGCAGGAATTAACAACTTTGACCCAAAATGATGCGTTAGAATTGCGTCTGTCCATTCCTTTGGAACGCGGGTCTGATTTGAAGTTGGGGATGCCGGTAGAAATTACGGATGCTAACGGACAACCGTTAAGTATGGGGCGGGTGAGTTTTGTCTCTCCCACGGTAAATTCCGATTCCCAAACGATTTTAGCTAAGGCAAGTTTTGCCAATCAAGGACAACTGCGCGATCGCCAGTTTGTGAGGGCAAAGTTGGTTTGGAATGAACGGAACAATCGGATTGTGGTACCTACTACGGCGATTACGTTCCAAGGGGAGGAGCGCTTTATCTTTGTGGCGCGCGGGCAGGACCCGGTAACAGCGGAACGAGTGGCGGTTACTCTGGGATTGGTCCAAGGCGATCGCGCGGAAGTGCTTGAAGGACTGGCAAACGGCGATCGCATTGTCATCTCGGGTTTACAACGCCTCTCGGATGGTGATCAGATTCGTCCGATTGTCGATGAACCACCGGCAGCGAATCCCGAGTCTTCCCCGAAGGCAGCACCATCCCGGTAAGCATCGATGACTTAAGGTAAGTGAGAATAGAATTTAGATTAATTCTCACTTACTAGTGATCAGGAATTAGCCCCCAATCATCGCGAATCCTTAACACAATGTTTACTACTTTTTTTGTAAAACGCCCGGTTTTTGCCTCCGTCTGTTCCCTGTTGATTATCTTAATTGGGTTAGTCGGTTATACACGCTTGCCGGTGCAGGAATTTCCCAGTATTGACCCGCCTGTTGTGACAGTATCCACGGTTTATCCCGGTGCCAGTCCCCTGGTGGTGGAAACCGAAGTCACAGAAATTTTAGAAGGTCAACTGAATGGAATTGAAGGGATTAAAACTCTCACATCCCAAAGTCGAGAAGGAGTGAGTTCCATTACCCTCCAGTTTAACCTCGATCGCGATATTGATTTGGCTGCTCAAGACGTGCGATCACGGGTAGATCGGGCGCTGCGTCAACTTCCAGATGACGTAGATACGCCCCAAGTCACCAAACAGGAAGGGGATGTTTCTCCCATCGTCTGGTTTGCCTTATTTGGGGAAAATTATACGTCATTGGAATTAAGTGACTATGCCGAACGATTTATTAAGGATAATCTGGAAACGGTTCCGGGGGTCAGTAACATCTTTATTGGGGGTCAACGGCGCTATGCAATGCGATTATGGATCGACCCGGTGAAACTGGCAGCACGGAATTTGACAGTTTTGGATATTGAACGTGCCTTGCGTCAAGAAAACTTAGAAATTCCCGGCGGTTTAGTGGAGGGAGAACAATCGGAATATTCCGTACGGGTTCTCGGCAGACTGCAAACACCTTTGGAATATGAAGACTTAATTATTCAGCGTAATCCTGATGGGACACAAATCCGATTTAAAGATGTGGGACGGGCGGAAATTGGTGCAGAAAGCGATCGCTCCTTTGTCCGTTTTCGTGGGATTCCGGCAGTTTCTCTAGGAGTAGTCAAACTTTCCAGTGCTAATACCATTGAAGTGGCGCGCGCTGCTAAAGCCAAAATGGAGGAACTATCCAAAGATTTCCCCGAAGGATTAAATTATCAGATAGCTTTTGATACTTCGGAATTTGTGGAACTCGCCATTGATGAAGTGTGGACTTCCCTTTTTCTGGGAACATTGCTGGTTATTCTGATTATTTTTGTCTTTTTACGAGACTGGCGATCGACGTTAATTCCTGCCCTCACCATTCCCATTTCCTTAGTGGGTGCATTTGCCATCATGTTTATTCTCGGGTATTCCATTAATACCCTGACTTTATTTTCTTTGACTTTAGCTACGGGCTTAGTCGTCGATGATACAATTGTTGTTCTCGAAAATATTGTTCGGTATATTCAAGAAAAAAACATGAAACCTTACCAAGCAGCCTTGCTTGGAGTAAGTGAGGTGGTCTTTGCTGTAATTGCCACCACCGTTGTTTTAATTGCTGTGTTTATGCCAGTCGGTTTTTCAGGGGGAAATACGGGGCGCTTATTCACAGAATTTGCCCTCACTCTGGCGGGTTCAGTGGTCATTTCTTCTTTTGTGGCATTAACTTTAGCACCGGCATTATCCGCCCGTCTTTTAAAGCGAGATGCAGAAATGAAAGGTGGGGTATTTGCCCTGATAGAATTCTTTTTTGACCGCATGGAACGGATGTATCGCTGGTCCTTGCGGAAAATCATGCCTTTTAAAGCAATTGTGGTGATTGCTTTTATCGGGTCTTTAGGCTTAACCGTTTTCTTATTTAATCAAGTCCCCAAAGAATTCATTCCCACCGATGACCGAGGGGCAATTTTTACGATTGTTCGAGGTCCGCAAGGGGTAACCATTAACTACACCGATAATGTGATGCAGCAGGTGGAAGAGGCGTATAGTAAAATCCCGGAAGTTAGAAGTTATTTAACCATTGGTGCATTTGGTCGAGGAACTCCCGGTCAAGTGAATCAGGGATTTGCCTTTGTTCGCCTCAAACCTTGGGCAGAACGAACGGAAAAGGGTCAGTCTCAACAGGACATTATTGGTCGCTTATTCGGGCAGTTTTCTCAGATTACAGATGCGGTAGTTTTACCAATTAATCCCCCTTCTTTACCCGGTGCCGGGTTTAGTCAACCTGTAGAATTCGTGTTGCAAGGTAATGATTTAGAGGAACTGGCTCGGGTTTCTGAAGAGTTGGCAAATCAAGCCAATGAGTTGCCGGAATTAATGAACGTTGATACAGATTTAACCTTGACTAAACCTGAATTAGTCATTAGCATTGACCGCGCTCAGGCAGCGAATTTAGGTATTTCTGTTCAGGATATTTCTCGGACTTTACAAATCATGTTTGGAGGACAGGAAATTACCAATTTTAACCGAGGAAACCGCCGGTATGAGGTGATTGTTCAATCAGAAAAAGAATTTCGCTCCTCTCCTCAAGATATTGAACAGACCTATATTCGTACCCAGTCCGGGCAGTCTGTTCCGCTCAGTAGTGTGGTAACGGTTAGTCCTTCAACGACACCTCCGCAAATTAACCACTACAATCGCTATCGTGCTGCGACTATTTCGGGTTCTCCCGCCCCAGGATTTACCTTGGGAGATGCTTTAAATGCCTTAGAAAATTTAGCTCCTTCCGTTATTCCTGCTGAGATGCGAGTTTCTCTCTCGGGTCAGTCTTTGGAATATAGAGAATCCGGACAATCGACTCTCTTTATCTTCGGGTTATCCCTAGTCTTTATTTTCTTGGTGTTAGCGGCTCAATTTGAAAGCTACATTGACCCAATTATCATTCTATTGGCTGTTCCCTTGTCTCTTTTAGGCGCATTTTCAGCCTTGTTATTGGCGGGGCTAGATTTAAACATTTACAGTCAAATTGGGTTAATCATGCTGATTGGGTTGGCAACGAAAAACTCTATTTTGATTGTAGAATTTGCCAATCAACGTCGGGAAGAAGGTCTCTCAATTACCAAGGCGGCTATTGATGCGGCGAAGGTACGCTTTCGGCCTATTTTAATGACTGCTTTTTCTACAATTTTCGGATTATTACCCCTGGCATTTGCTACAGGCGCAGGAGCAGCGGCCCGAGTCGCGATCGGGATGTCCGTTGTTGGGGGAATGTTTGTTTCTACGGTATTAAGTTTGTATGTCATTCCGGTGTTTTATACCATTGCCATGAAGGCGCAATATCGGTTAATGCACAAAGGACATGATGAAACAGACAAGACAGGTTTCTCAGAATCTTTGGAATATGCACCGGTTACCAATGGGAATGGGAATGGGAATGGGAATGGGAATGGAACCTCAACCTTGAAACAAGTAGAACCGGAACAAGGCGATCGCCAAAATATCCCCTCGGGGCGACGCTAATTTAAATGGAAGTTTCATCTTAACCTGGTGAAACTTCCAGCTATTTTTGACGCTCAAAAATATCATCTTCCACACCACTATAAATATTGGTCGCTTGCACTTTTGGCGGCGATTACAATATACTAAAATTTCTGTCACCTCTGTTAATAACCACACTCCCCCAATGGCCCGAGATGAATTATTACAAATTCGGATCAACACCCAAGAAAAAGAGCGCCTGCAATTAGAAGCAGAGCGACGCGGAGTATCCATGTCTGAAGTCATTCGCGATTATATCAAACGGTTGCCTAAATCGAAAAAAGAAGCGTAATTGCCTTGTTAGACTTCATTCAGGACCCCGAGGGACTCTTCCCAAACCGGACTGGATTCCCCCTGACTCGGGAATGAGAGTCTTTTTGATATGGTATCTACAGTGACTTGATTAATGTCCCTCGACGGAAAGAGATAGAATATGTCTACCCCCCAAATTGCGCCCTACGGTTCCTGGAAATCCCCGATTACCTCCGATGCGATCGTCGCCGGGAGTATTGGACTCGGGCAAATTTTTTGGGACAATCAGACCCTCTATTGGTTGGAAATGCGCCCTCAAGAAGCAGGCAGAAATGTCCTCGTTTCGCGATCGCCTCAAGGAGAAATCCAGGATATCGTTCCTGCACCCTTCAACGTTCGCACCCGCGTTTGTGAATATGGTGGCGGTGCTTTTACCCTCAGCAATGGCACTGTTTATTTCTCCAACTTCAGCAATTCTCGTCTCTACTGTCAACCCCTGGGAGAGGAACCCCAACCCCTCACCCCGGAAGTGAATATGCGCTACGCCGATTTTATCGTCGATACGCAACGGGGACGCTTAATTTCGGTACGAGAAGACCATACCAGCGCCGGAGAACCCGTCACCAGTTTAGTCAGCATTAACTTAGCAGACGGTGCACAGATGCGCGTCTTAGTCGCTGGAGAAGACTTCTATGCCACCCCGCGCCTCAGTCCCGATGGTCAACATCTGTGTTGGTTGAGTTGGAATCATCCTAATATGCCTTGGGATGGTACTGAACTTTGGGTTGCTCAAATTAACCCCGATGGTTCTCTCGGCGCAACCCATCACGTTGCGGGAGGCGTTAACGAGTCCATTTTTCAGCCCCAATGGTCTCCGGATGGTACACTGTATTTTGTGTCCGATCGCTCAGGATGGTGGAATCTCTATAGATCGCACCCCACCACCGGCACTATCGAACCTGTCTGCGAAATGTCCGCAGAATTCGGACTCCCCCAATGGGTGTTTGGGATGTCTACTTATGGATTTGCCAGCAGCAGTCACCTGATTTGTACCTACACTCAATCCGGACTCTGGCATTTAGGCAGCATCAACCTGACAACCGGCATTCTCCAGGAAATCACCACCCCCTACACCTCCTTTAGTTCCCTGCAAGTCAACGGCGATCGCGTCGCTTTCATCGGCGGTTCCCCCACCGAACCCACGGCGATCGTGCAATACCATCTCAACAGCGGTGAACTGCAAATCCTCCGCAAATCCACCACCTTAACCATTGATCGCGCCTACCTCTCCCAATCCCAACCCGTCGAATTTCCCACAGAAAACGGATTAACCGCTTATGGCATCTTTTATCCCCCCAATAATCAGGATTATATTGCCCCCGAAGGTGAATTACCCCCGCTGTTAGTCAAAAGTCATGGCGGACCCACCTCCTCTGCCAGTAGCAGTCTCAGTTTAAGCATTCAATATTGGACTTCCCGGGGATTTGCCATCCTTGATGTCAACTATGGCGGCAGTAGCGGATATGGACGGGAGTATCGCCAACGCCTAGAGAATCAGTGGGGAATCGTCGATGTCGATGATTGTGCCAATGGTGGGAAATATCTCGGGGAACAAGGATGGGTGGATAGCAACCGACTGGCGATCGCCGGAGGCAGTGCAGGCGGTTATACAACCCTCTGTGCCCTCACCTACCGGGATGTTTTCAAAGCCGGTGCCAGCTATTATGGAGTGAGTGATTTAGAAGCTTTGGCAAAAGAAACCCATAAATTTGAATCCCGCTATCTCGATAAATTAGTCGGTCCTTATCCAGAAGCGAAGCAAATTTATATTGATCGTTCTCCCATCCATGCTTGCGATCGCATTTCTTGTCCCGTCATCTTTTTCCAAGGATTAGAAGACAAAATCGTTCCCCCAAACCAAGCAGAAGCAATGGTTAATGCGTTGAAACAAAAAGGCATTCCCGTTGCTTATCTTCCCTTTGAAGGAGAACAACATGGTTTCCGCCGGTCTGAAAACATTAAACGCGCTTTAGATGGAGAATTTTATTTTTATTCAAGAATTTTTGGCTTTGAACCCGCCGAAAACCTAGAACCCGTCCCCATCGACAATTTCTAACAACAACCCAGGCTAATTGTCCATTCAGAGGCAGAACAATGAGCAAAAACGATGTCAAAGCGATCGCCGAAACCCTAAAAACCCAAATTCTGATTTTAGGTGGCTTTGTCACCATCATGTGGCTTGTCCAAATTCTCAACGTCTTCCTATTCCGAGGAACCTTAACCTTTTATGGTGTTTATCCTCGCCACCCGGACACTTTACGAGGCATTATGTTTATGCCTTTTTTGCATGGAGGCTTTCCCCATTTAATCGCTAACACTATCCCCTTTCTAACCCTGGGTTGGTTCGTCATGGTGCGGGAAATTCGCGATTTTTGGGTTGTTACTGCCGTAACCATGTTAGTCAGTGGATTAGGGGTTTGGCTATTTGGCTCGACTGGGTGGCATATTGGCGCGAGTGGACTCGTATTTGGCTATTTAGGTTATCTCCTCTCTCGCGGATTTTTTGAACGCAATTTACCCTCAATTTTTCTATCTATTATTGTTGGTGTATTGTATGGGGGAATTATCATCGGAGTCTTACCTATACAAGCAGGTGTCTCCTGGGAAGGTCATTTATTCGGATTGATTGGCGGTGGAATTGCTGCTTGGTCATTGTCCCGCCGTCCGTCAATCCCTTAACCGGGAATAATTGGGCGATCGCCTCGGTGAGCGATTGCTAATCTAACATTTCCCAACACTATTCGCGTACATTCTTTTGGAGGGCGAGAATCTTGCTCCCGAGTGTTCTAAGCGCTATATATCCAATTTTTAAGGGTGAAAACAATGGCAAAAAAACAAAAATTCCCCTATTTAGTCGGGTCTAAATGGACCTCCCAACAAAAAACTTGGGGATGGAGACATTTTCAAGTAGTGAATCGCAAAAACGAAGGCAAATGGGTATTTGCAGAAATGGTATCTGCTTGTGACCCTAACGTTCGCTTTTGGATTAATGCCACCCAATTTAAAGATAAAACCCTATGGCAAGCCGGTTGGCAAACTTTACAAGAAATGCAATCCCCGCCTGAACAAGACTTTTTAGATACTCTAATTCACCTTTCATGATACAGTCAGAAAAGAAAAATCCACTTGACCTAAATTGCCATGACTGCTGCGGTTACCGTCGAAAACGTCCAAAAAGTTTATAACAAAGTCCCGGTGGTCAATGACTTATCGTTTACCATTGCACCGGGAGAAATGTTTGGCTTGCTAGGACCGAACGGTGCAGGCAAATCCACCACAATTCGGATGCTCACCACCCTAACAGAACCCAGCAGTGGGAGTATCAAAATTGCCGGATATGATGTCCAGCGCCAACCCATCCAGGTGAAGCAGTGCATCGGCGTTGTCTTACAACAAGTTAGTGTGGATAACGACCTCACCGTCTGGGAGAACATGGAGTTTCACGGACGACTGCATCACATTCCGAACCGGGAACGGCAAGAGAGAATCAAGCAATGGCTGGATTATGTGGAACTCGGCGATCGGCAAGATAGCCTGGTAAAAACCTTATCAGGCGGCATGAAACGGCGGTTACAAATTGCCCGAGCCTTGTTACATCAACCTGATATCTTATTTTTAGATGAGCCAACCGTAGGACTCGACCCCCAAACCCGACGCAGGTTGTGGGAAATTATCAAAGATTTAAACCGCCAGGGGATGACCATGTTGCTCACCACTCATTATATGGATGAAGTGGAATACCTGTGCGATCGCATTGGCATTATGGACGGAGGGAAATTAATTGAACTCGGCACACTCAGCCAATTTAAACAAAAACATGGAGAAGGGTTACTGATGAAGCAAATCGGCGATCGCTGGGAATATAAATTTTTCTCAGATATTGCCGCAGCGAACACCTACCTAGAACAGCAACCTGATAAAACCGGGTTAATGGTTCGTGCTTCTAACTTAGAAGATATATTTGTTGAACTCACCGGACGTCAGTTAGACTAATTAACTCAGAACATTTAACAAAACTCGTTAAATGTCGAACGAACTCCACAGCGTTTAAAATATTTTGTGGTCAGAGGTGTTGGATGCACGGAAATCGTCAATGTCAAGTTTAGCCAGCCAGATTGAAGCCATACTGTACTTAAAAGGGAAACCCCTTGCACTTGCGGAAATTGCCGAATATGCCAACTGCGACAAAGAAACCGCAGAAGAAGCACTTATTCAACTGATTAACGATTATGCTCACCGAGACAGCGCGCTAGAAGTGCTAGAAACCGAAAACGGCTACAGCTTGCAACTGCGAGAGACCTTTCAAGACTTCATGCATCGCTTAATTCCAGCAGAATTAGGCGTCGGTGCATTGAGAACCTTAGCGGCGATCGCCATCAAAGGCCCCCTCAGCCAAACCGACCTAGTAGAACTGCGCGGTTCAGGAGCTTATCAGCACGTTCAAGAATTAGTCCAACAAGGGTTTGTCCGCAAACGCAGACAACCCGAAACGCGATCGTTCTCCCTACAAGTCACCGCCAAATTCCATCAATACTTCCAGCTCGATCAACTACCCAAACAGTTAGAATTACCCTTTCAACAAGAACAAAATTTAGAAGGTGATGAACCCGATGAATTTGATGAAACCCCAGAACAATTCCCCGAAGAATCACCGACGGAATAGAGCGGAAAAAACGCGCTGTGTTGTCATCCCTACGAGTTTAGGGTGAATAAAAGCGATGGAAATAGGAGTTTCTAAGCTTGACTCAACCCTTGTAAAAACTCCAGCACTACCCAATCACTGTCTTCCGTACATTGGGTAACCGGGTAATGGTGGATGATGCGGATTCCCTAAGTTTGCAGAAGGCGATCGGTTTCTGCCTCATCCTCCTCCCCATCCACTACCAAAATCCCCAATTTACCCTCAGAACAAACCAGAAAATGAGGACTTTGATTTGTCCGACCCTCCGGAGTCGTCAATCGCGCCGTCGCCTTCGGGAAAAACAAAACCCCCGCGCGATCGAGTGCTTCTGCAATCTTCACCTCTGCCTGCGATCGAAACTGCCAACCATTCCAGAAATGAGACAGGGATTCAGAATTTGAATGGGCGATCGGGTTCACCTGCGTTTCGGCAGTAATTTCATCTTCGTTTAATACAATCTTATCATCCGGCCTTTTCGCTTTGTAGAAATCAGATTGACAAGAATTTTGACTTACATTAGCGAATAATAATTTAGCTCCACTTAAATTTGAGCCACTTAGATCCACTCCCATTATCTGATTTCGTTGTAAGGTGATTTGATTCTGCCGTAAATATCGCTTCAGTACAGATTGAAGATTACCTTTTTTAACCTTTTCTCCGAATACTTCTGAGAGTAACTTCCAGAGTTTAGCGCCTGTTGCCTTGAGATATTCAGAATCATATCCTGAGCCTTGAGCGATTTCCTGATAAGACTGGTTTCCTTCCCAACACTGACGAAAGATCAACTCTTGAACGTCATTGAGGCGATCGTCCTCCAGGACAGCTTCCACAAGCGCTAGTGCTTCGTCAACCTTCATCTATCAAGTCCATCCCAAGGTTGTTATGGTAGTCTGAGCAAGAGTTCGTAGCAGGTAGGACTACTTAGCTGGAGCCACTGCCACCTGTTCGTCGTAGGAGTCACTCCGCCATCCGCACCTCGAATCTCCAGTAATCCTACCACAACAAGGAAAAAAACGCTACTTCTTATCACTTTTTGTCACTTTTTATCACTGGACAAGCTAAAACAGGGTTGTTAAAGTGGGTACAAGCTAGAGGGATTTGAGGATCATGAAATGAAAATGAGTCGTTCTAAAATCTGTGTGATCGCATTACTGACTACTACCTTGAATCTAATTCCAAATTTAGCTGTAGCTCAAGTCGCTGATAGGTCACAATTAACCGGCCAAAATATTAACATAAACCTCAACTATATTGGAGATTTTTGTATTCTTTTAGGACCTATCCAAAATTATGCAGATGTAATACTTGATTGGGGGCCATTTCAAGGAACCAGAAGAGTAAGTCCTGATTTCAACCAGCCCAACAAACTTTATGGTGTAAATGTTTACGCTAAAGGTAACAACGAACCTGCAACTCTTTATACCAGTAGAGGACTTGGCCCGGGATTTCCCCAAGTAATTTATTCCAGATGCCAAGATACAGGATATGGCATTTCCAATCCTCCGTATCTCGACTGGAGAGATCGGTAATTGAAAGAAACTATACTCCTTTCCCATATTAAGGGATTGGAGGTAGTCTTAAGGCTCCATTACTGAGCAATTTTATTTAACGCTATAGCGAGCAGGGATTTAACAATTTACTAAATGTTATTATGTTTTAGGCGTAGGAGGTTTATTTAAGATGAAGATCCACTCATGTTTATTTTATAGAGGCGCTTTGGTGGCAAATTTGCTTGTAGCATTTACCATTGTGTCCACTATCGATGTTCACGCCGAAGGAAGGAGAAACGGAGTAAGAAATTATAGTTCTAACTGTAGTTTTTATGGACAGAACCAAGCTCAGGCCGAATCAATTGGCTGTTCGATTGAGCATGGATCAAGCCGAATTGTAATTAGTTGGGATGATGGATTTACGGCTACTCTGAATGCTCAAAGAAATGGTAATTGGCTATCCATGCCTTCTGAGTCCAGAGCAGAAGTACGATTTTATTCCGGTACTGGACAAGTAGCTCATATTGAAATTTACGAAGGTCCCGGTCAAGGAATCATTGTTGTCGATCCCTAACTGGATCAATCACTGAGCATTTGACCTCCATGTTTGACCGCAATGATATCATCAACTTCAGGGCTGTAAATTGAAAAGTCTTAGTGAATGAGACAGTATTCGCATTTTCCTTCAGCCCGATCGCTCGTATCTCCCAAACGCGCTTGAGCATCTTCCGATACTTTGAAAGCAGCAATTTCTCCCGGAGTGGGACGAGAAATTAGAAAATCAAGCACTTCCTCA
>CBFGOM010000143.1:0-17178 GCA_965650385.1 uncultured Oscillatoriaceae bacterium | reverse complement strand
GAATTTTGTACCTGTATGGTCCTTTTAAACGGGGAGGAAAAAATACAGCCCCATCGAATGAAAATTTTGATGAAATGCTACAACAGCAAAATCCAGAATGGGGGGTTAGAAATTTAGAGGATGTAGAGAGAGTTGCCGTAGAAAATGGATTAAGTTTACTGGAAATTGTAGAAATGCCTGCTAATAACTTGTCCGTTGTCTTTGGCAGAAAAACTTAAGGTTGAATTTGAGCAAATTTTATTCTTTATTCGATAATTAAGGGTCAGGACAAGGGAGTGCCTTGTCCTATTTTGTTTGAATTAAGACTGAATATCCGGTTCGATAAATTTATTATTGGCGCGGATAAATTGGGCGATACCCTGATTACTAATGACTAACCAGGGTTTGCCGGTGCGATCGCTTTGGACTGGATTTGTATAATCGGGATGACGGGTGACGATACTGCCGCCTGTGAGGGTACTTTCAACGGGAAATTCAAATCCTGGGCCGCTACGGGCATTTAACCCGCCTGGAGTGACAATCCTCCATTCCGGCCAATTGCCGGTACTGAAATCCCCAGAAGGACTGACGGGAGGCGGAGAAACTCTCGTGGGTAGGGTAATTCCGGCGACGGCGCGATCAATCTCATTCTGGGTTTGCTCTCCGACAACCCCATCGATACTCAGTCCAACTTCCGCTTGAAAAGCTTTGACGATCGCATCTAAAAGCGGACCAAAGTTGGGGCTAAAACGCCCAACATTATATCCTAACTTTTCTAATTGCATCTGTAATTGTTCGACTTGCGGACCTGTATCCCCTTGTTGTAATGCCATTTGTTTATTAACCTCTCGTGTTGATTCAAAATGACAAGGAATTTTCAAAAATTTCCCCATCTTTTCCCATTTTAGCGATTATCTTCCAGTTAGGAGTTAAAAAACGAAGAGGCATAAACTGTGAAATTTCTCTCCGTTTGTCATAAGGAGTTTAATCGCTTCCAGAAGTCCCGAGGAGCAACCCACTCTACCCAACCACCCAATTCCCCAGGGATTCAACAGAATCAAAAAAGTCTTGAGATTCAAGGGCGATCGCCTCGGATTTATCGGATTTCTCCAATGGGTTGGTAGGGGAAAAGACTGCCGGAGAAAACATCTCCCACATTGTTCGTAAGTAAGGATCAAATAAATCGTACTCCTCCGATGTGAGCCGATCGCGCAATTGTCGTCCTAACAAATTAAGCATTTGCCTCACTAATTCCCACTGTACCCCCAGGGAGGGATACAGCATCACACAGAGGGGAAATAACTCCTGTTGTACCGAGGCAATACTTTGTTCCAGCACACAAGCCCATAGATAGACTTGGAACATTTCTACATCGCGCAGGCTGGATTGACGGATAGATTCATCATTCAGGGAACCGCTGTTACTTCGGTAGTGGGGATAAAGTTGCCTAATGCGATCGCAAATTTCCGTAGCAATCTCTGAACTCACCGGCAGCAGCTTTCTCACCGCCTGCAAAGGAACGTCATCCCATTCTAATTTTGCCGCAGCTTCATAGACCCGTTGCAGAGGTAAATTTAAGGATTCTTGAATCACCTTAAAATACCCTTCCAGGGGCGATCGCTCACTTCGGGACACCTGCTGCAACAGTAACTGCCCTGTATAGTAAAATTGCAGATTGACAAACGCCAGAATCAGAGGTTCCGAAGTCGCTTGCACCTGTTGTAATCTGCCTAAAATCCGAGATATAGCCCCAACCAGTTGTTGTGGAGATTTCCCCTGAGCATACAATACGAGTGCTTGGTCATAAATTTGATGGGTTTTCGCGGCAATTTCCCAAGAATTCAGCGATTGGGAATCAATGAAATGCTGTTTTAACGGAGATGCTAAGAGGATTTCAGTTTTTGACCACCCTTGAGCGATACATAAGCGCAACGATTGGCGCAAGGAATCCCCCACCCGTTCCCGTATCATTAACTCAGACTCACCCACTCCTGTGCGATCGCCCCTCGTCTCTGCTTCTGGGGAGTCCAGGTGTAACTTCTGCACATACCGCTTCGCCCATTCTTGTGCGAACGACGTTACTGGAGCAACTTCGGTCTCAGAAGGCCATCGAATATAACGAGCATAACGTCCAGCGATCGGTTTATTCATGAGTTTGACTGTCTTGGGAAGGGAGTGAGGCTCAGGCTGAAGTTAAAACTTATACCCAATCCTGATCTGAAAAGTTATTTTTATCTTGTAGCCTGCCCAGGCAGACTAATTCCCGGGAACCCCACCCTTGAGGGTGCAGGTTTTTATAAATTTTCTTAAAATTTTAACTTTTTTTAAGCTTTCTCTCCACCCTCCCTGCAAAGAGCCCAATATTCCAGCCTTTCGCCAAGACCGTAGCAAGGGGCGTGGCATGGGTTCAGACCCCATCCAGTTTTTCCCCATCTGTTTTGTTCATAGCCCGCACTAGAGAGGCGATCGGGCCATAGCCCCACCCCAGAACAGCCCTGAATAGGTCCGTTTTTCTGAGCGATCGCCTGTGGATTAACCCACTCCCCAAAAACAAGTATTTTTACTTATAGCTATTAACGCAAATCGGTGATATAGTTAGAGATCGTTAGGGCACGTAGCTCAGGGGATAGAGCACCAGATTCCGGTTCTGGGTGTCGGGGGTTCAAATCCCTCCGTGCTCGTTGGGTGATTCACACTTCATCAAAAAGGGGGCCAGTTTAAAACTGGCCCCCTTTTTTCAGGCTTTCGGTTACAGTTCGTCCCCAGTTTTTCCCTGCACCCCTTTGACAATGCGGGACAGTTCGGTTTTTTCATCTACCGAAATCCGAGACGGAGAACCACTGATAATCCGTTCATAATTGCGGAACGAATCTTTAATATCTGGTCCCGTCTGACTAATCGAGTATTCCCGAATACCTTTATCATGCCAAGACCCCCGCATTTTAAAGACATTAATTGCCCGGGACATTTCCCCGCGAATTTCCACATACTGCAACATCAAAATCGTATCCGTAATGGTAGAAATATGGGATTCGGTAATCGAATGAGCACCCATAAATTGATCCGTAGTATTCGTGAAAAATCCCGTAATTTCTTCTTGTTTCGCATAGCCAGTGACCCCAATCACGAACTGACGAAACGCATTATTACTGACACCGCGAGCTAAAGCAGAAAGCGAGTCGATCGCAATCCGAGCCGGTTTAAATTCAGAAATATCAGTTTTAATGATTTGTAAATGGTCTTCTAAACCCGCCGACTCCGGATAAGCACAGAGAATTCGCAGCAATCCCTTCTCTTCCAGTTCCTCAAAATCAATGCCCCAAGAGTAAGCATTTCTGAGCAGTTGAGCGCGGGATTCTTCGTAGGCAAACATCATCGCCCGTTGCCCACTCTTACAGGCATCCTCCAAAAATTTGCTGACTAACAGGGTTTTTCCGGTGCCCGTTGCGCCCGTTGCCAGAATAATTGAATCCTTGAAAAATCCCCCGCCACACATGGTATCCAGGGTTTTGACCCCAGAAGAAACCCGGACATTTGAAGAGCGTTGAGTGAGGCGCATAGCCCCGAGGGGGAAGATATTAATCCCTTCATTGGTGATAGTGAAAGGATATTCCCCTTTCATGTGCGTAGTGCCGCGCAATTTCAAAATTTCCAGAGTCCGGCGACGGCGTTCCCCTTCTAAAACGTTACGAACAATGACCACATTATCCGAGACGAATTCTTCTACGCCAAACCGTGCTACGGGTCCATATTCTTCGACTCGTTCCGTGGTCATAATAGTCGTTGCGCCCACTTGTTTGAGACGGGCGACTAGGCGGAAGATTTCCCGACGGACCACCGAGGCGGCATCATATTGTTGAAAGACAGCAGTTACGGAGTCAATGGAGACGCGTTTGGCTTTGTATTTGCGAATAGCATACTGAATCCGCTCAATCAAAGCAGAAAGGTCAAAATTTCCCACCACATCTTGTCCTTCTGGATCCGGAGAAGCATCGAGGATAAAGAGTTTACCTTGGTCAATTAAACCTTGGAGGTCCCAGCCAAAACTATAAGCATTTTTGATAATATCACTCGGAGATTCTTCAAAGGTGACGAAGACTCCGGGTTCCTCGAAAAAGGTAATGCCGTTATAGAGGAATTGGACCGCAAATAGGGTTTTTCCGGTCCCGGAGGTGCCGCTGACTAAGGTCGTTCTACCGACAGGCATTCCGCCATGACTGATGTCATCAAACCCCTCAATCATGGTGCGGATTTTATGAACGCCTAGGGGCATACGTTCTTCGCTTTCTCCAGAGGGTTTAGTAAGATTCATAGGGTGAGTTTCAAATGACAAGAAGGCTAGGGGTGAGGGATGATGGACCTAGGATTATAAGTTAATCGAGAGAAGTTTGGATAGTTGTGAACCGAGTTTTTTTACTCAAATTCCCGTTCTTCTCGGAGTTCTTCATAGAGGAGGTCTAAACCAATCAAGACTTTTTCGCGGTCCGAGAGGTCTCCAATGATTTTGCGGACGGGAGGGGGCAGGATTTTGGAGAGGGTGGGGGTTGCCAAGATTTTATCTTCTTCGGCAAGTTGAGGATTTTTCAAAACATCAATCACCTTCAGGGCATAAACCCCTTCAAATTCTTGCTCTAAAATATCTTTGAGGGTTTTTAAAGCTCGCACCGAATTGGGGGTGTTCCCCGCAACGTAAAGCTTGAGAACGTAGGTTTTCTTGGGGTTAATCATGGATTCACTTCGTGAAAATTGAGGGGAGAAGAAAAACGATTGGGAGGACTGAAGATTGATTAGGCATCTCGGGGAATTGAGCGACGGTACATTTCACATAAATGGGCGATAATATCAATGAGAGTTAATCGATAGTCTAAGAGGATTTCTTCACTGCGTCCTTCCAGTTTAAGTTGCTTAGAAAAATCATCCATTAAATCCATGTGTATTTCGACGATCTGGGTGACTGAAATATCAGCCAAAAAAGCGGTACTGACCATCTCATCAATTCTTTGATTGAGGGAGCCATCGGCTGAGAAATAATTCAAAACAATATCACGATATTCGGCCTGGAGTTCATCTAAAAAATGTTGCCGTTCTGCTGGAGACAAATTCCGCAGAAACCGTTTGGGATTACGTTTGTAGTACACACCAAGGTATCCTAATCGCTCCCTCAATTTCTCGGCAAGCATTCGCTGCTGAGGGCCAAGAAAGTTTTGAGTGGAGGTGTCTGGAGATGAGTTGGAGGTGGGTTGAGTGCGATCGCTTTCCCAGGAGACTGGGGAGAAGTTAATAAACTGGGTGATGGCTTTTTCCACCGTACGACTGATGTCGGGGAGTTGAGATACTGAAATGTGGCTTTCAGCGGTATGATAGACCACTTTGGAGGAGACAAAATCCGCAGACAATGAGGATTTTGCGGAAGTTAATAGGATGTCGTTGACGTCAGAATCAGGAGCTTCCGGTGATTCACTGGCTTGATGGGAACCCAGGTGAACAATGACCGCAGGCAAGAGGGTGGATTGTTGATGGAGTTGATAGGCGAGGCCCTTTAACTTGGGATGAGCTTGTAAAATTAAACAGTCAAGCTGTTGTTGTTCTCGTCGAACAAAGGCGAGAAACTCCTCAGTCCCCTGAAAATAAGTCAGCGCATAGCGATCGCTCTCCAAAAACTGGTTGAGCGATTGCGCCAGGATATCCGATGGCCCGAAAGTACAAATAGACAGTTTGTTTTGCAAAACGTTATTAGAAAATCGATGTTCCAATTGACGACTCGTGCAGCCGTAACGTTCAATTCCCCCGCCTCCATGACTGGTGGCTCAAGGTTGTGTTAAACATTCAACAAACACTGTACCTAAATTGTAATGGGTTGCCCGGGGTCACACCCCATTCAGATCCATAATTAATCTATACCCTGGCGTGATGAGCGGTTGTCTCCAAACGCCAACCCTCTGATCCCTGGGTGATTCTGTATCGGTTATCCCGAATGACTTAGGCCACAAAACAGGACCTACTAGGGCATGGGTACAGGAGAGGGAAGAGCAACTAGATTTTTTCACACAATCTCTATTGACTAGGATTGACTAGAACCCAGGTGGGTCGGAAACCTGGTTTCTTGTCCGATTTATCTCCTCGATACCCGGATGCCGTAGGCGTTAGAGTAAAAGCCCGATGGCATGGCATCTGGTGAGGGACCCCCGCCACTGCTGGGTGTTACCGTTCGCTCAACCGTTCGTTCTGATTTTTGCAAGATCTTCATCCCCAGTTCCCTATGTTAAAGACCCCTCTACTCCTAGAAGAATTTACGCTCCCTACTCCTGTATGCCCGCAAACGGTAAGTATAGCAGAGTTGTGGCATCGCTTGAGTGTTAGTGCGGGGCGGATGTCAGCTTTTGAGCGCCTGATCCTGATCAATGAGGCAGAAGCGCCGGTGGGGGTCCTTGATGTGGGCTGTTTGCTGCTGAATTTATTACAAGGGGAAACCATGAATCCAGAGTGGGGGGTAACTGAAGAGAGAAATAGCCTACCTCACACGGATTTAGGAACCTTGATGGCCCACTTTTGTGCAGTGGTGGGGAATGGCAACCCGAATGAGGATGGGGTTCCCGAGGCACCGACTCCCCATGATTTAGAGATTTGGCAGCAACCGGTGGCGGGATTGAGTCCTGGAGCGATCGCTGCGGTGGAGAGGGTTCCGGCGAATATGAGCTTAACTCAGTTTTGGGAGAGACTCCAAACCCAAGATCCGGACCGACCTAGGCAATTGGAGTGGGTGGTGGTGGATGCCGAGGGCAAATGCTTAGGGTTGTTGGATTTTCCCCGGGCGATCGCAGCTTTGGCCCAAAATACCAACCTCGTTCCCCGGACCCCAGGGGTCCCCGCACTACCGTCGGAGGGTCCCGAGGCCCTCACCGGGGTCAAAGCTTGGCCCTTTGGGGCGGTTCATCCCTTGGGGGAACTGTTAGAAGAAATTCCTTTGCCGATGAAATTGCAAACTTCAGCGGGGAAAGTGGCGATTTACAACCAAGCATGGCGGACCTACTTTGACGCCTTCGGTGAATCGGAGAAGGACGCCTTGGGGGAAATCGGCACGGGGTCCCCCGCGAATCGAGAACCGGACCACCTAGAACACCCGGACTCAGAGTCCTTGAGTTTGGGTTTATGTCCCATACCCAGAGGGTCAGATCGGGTGTGGCAGTTTGTGAAAATCCCGATCGGGCTGGCTTTTTCAGAGCGATCGCCCCATCTGTCCTGGCAGGATTCCCCGTTTGACCCTTCCCAAGGGCCAGAATTGGCAGATCCTGAGTCCACCGAGGAGCAACTCCCCGGCAGTCACCCTCGGGTTTCCCCTGCCATCCAATCGGAGGGGTCCCCGACTGAACCACTCTGGTTGGTGCTCGCTCAAGATGTCACGGTTCAACAGCAAGTCGCCAAGGAACTGGCGGCCAAAAATGCTGATTTAATGCAAATGAACCGGCTCAAAGATGAATTTCTGGCCTGTATTAGTCATGAACTGAAAACTCCTTTGACTGCGGTTTTGGGATTATCGAGTCTGCTCAAAGAACGGACTCTGGGTCCCCTGAGCGATCGCCAAGCCCGTTATGCTCAAATGATCTACACCAGTGGGCGACATTTGATGAATGTGGTCAATGACATCCTGGATCTCACCCGGATCGAGAGTGGACAAATGGAACTGATTCTCGAACCCGTGAGCATCCCGGACGTCTGCGATCGCGCCTTTGACCAAGCCAAACAGTCCCATCACCCCTCGGATTCCCCGGTTCATGGCAGCAGCAGCAATGCCGCGATTACCGAACTAGAAATCCCCTTTACCCTGGAAGTTGAACCCGGTTTACCCAACCCGATCGCCGATGAATTGCGCCTGCGGCAAATGCTGTACAATCTCCTCTCTAACGCCATTAAATTTACGACCACCGGGGGAGAAATTGGCTTGAGAGTGAATCGCTGGGAAGGCTGGCTGGCTTTCACGGTTTGGGATACGGGGATTGGCATTCCTGCCCAAAAACAGCATTTAATTTTTCAAAAATTCCAACAATTGGAAAACCCGATGACCCGGCAATTTGAAGGAACGGGTTTGGGATTGGCATTAACTCAACGCCTTGCGCGTGCTCATGGGGGGGATGTGACGTTTATTTCCAAAGAAGGGGTGGGGAGTGAGTTTACGCTGCTGTTACCCCCTTGTCCCCCGCAACAGACAACAACCCTCACGGAACGCAGTACCCCAACAAAGAACCGCTTAATTTTAATTGTGGAAGCGGTCCCTCGATATATTGAGGAGTTAACGGAACGATTGAATGAGTTGGGGTATCGAGTGGCGATCGCCCGTGCAGGGACTGAGGCGGTGGAAAAGGCTCGACGCTTACAACCGAAGGCGATTTTTTTAAATTTATTCTTGCCGATGCTCTCCGGTTGGGACGTGCTGACCCTGCTCAAATCGGACCCACAAACCCGACATATCCCGGCGATCGTCATGGCAACGGAGGTGGACAAGGAACGGGCGATTCGGGCGCAGTGTAATGGGTTTTTAACCCTGCCGGTGACGGGAAACTCCTTAGAAAAAACCTTAGAAGGATTAATGCAGGACCCGGAAGAGGAGAGTTTGGCAACACCGCAAACGACCCTAACAGTGTTGCGCTTGAGTCCCTTTGACCCGGAATATCGGGACCTGGACGGGCGATCGCCAGAGGATGATAGTAATGGATTGAGCGATCAACTCAACAAATTGCTCACCTCGGGGTTAAATCCTTCAGCCTCCTATCATTATCGGGTTTTAGAGGCTGATGATCTTGAACAAGCGGAATTATTGGCCCGAGTCTGGCATTTGGACGCCATCTTGCTGGATCCGGCCCCTCACCTTTCCAATCCCAGTCTGTTTATCCAACAATTCAGCCAATATCCCTCCCTGACTGCGGTTCCCCTGGTGACCCTAGATCGCCAAATTGCTCTGTCTGCCTCCCAAGTACCCGGATTAACGGTGTTTCCCTATCTCAAACCCGTTCAGAGCAGCGACAAGGCCCATGAGGCAATTTGGCCTAATATTACCGCGTTATTGCAGGCGGTGGAAGTCGCCGTGGGAATGAGTTCTAAACCGGCAATTTTAGCCATTGATATCTCGATTTTGTGCCAATTTACCGACCGATACGAAGCCGTCGCCCCGGGGATATCTAAACGGTCAGGGAGTCGTGAATTGGGTCGTTTCCCTGTGGATTCCACCTCAACTAAACACGAGTGGTTACAAGCTTCGATTCAATATATTCAAACGGCTGGATTTAGATGTTGGATGGGTCGTTCTTGGTCAGAAGTGTGGCAGCAATTGCAACATCATAGTGTGGATTTGCTATTAATTTATGTGCCGGACTCGGTGCCCTCGCCGTTCCCGATTGAGGCGCTGAAAGTGTTGGAACAACTGCCTGAACGCCCCGCTATTTTAATCGTCGATCACTCCTTGGAAACCCCCGAACCAGCTACTCCCGACAAATCCAATGAGATGGGCGAATTTCGGTCTAGTCTAAAGGCGATCGCCACCCAACTTTTACCCCCTTCTCTATCTATGGAAGCGTTACTCGATTCCATTAACCAAGCGTTGCAAATTTGAATCTGTAATCCGGATTGAGATGAAAAAGCTAAAACCCGCACCCTAAAGGGTGTGGTTTTTTATAGACCTAGAGCAACCCAATTCCCTATTATTTTTCTTCATCTTTCATCCCTATTCCCTGGTTCAAAAACAACTCTTTAGGCATTTCAACTAACCAATAATTCCCCCGTTTAGCAATCACTTGATACGCTTTGGGATTAGGAATTTCTAGTCCTTTAATTTTGTCAGGATATCCTAAAACCAAAAACGGCAGCAGATTAGGATTTTTTGCTGCTAATTCTTGTAAATATTCTCGGGCATGATTTGAGCGCCTAAAAAATTGAATGGGTTGATGACTATAAAAGACTAAACTAGGTTTCTCAAAAGCAACCATCACAACCTGTTGTTCCGGTTGTTTCACCTGGGCAATAATTTCAGCCAGTTGGCGTACCGGCAATTGTCGTTCGCTATCAAAGATAAAATAAACTGGCATAACTGCCAACATGAAAAAGGCAATAAATCCAGCCATATTCACTGACATCATCCATCGCCACTGGCGTTTAATAACCAAAACTATCCCGATTAAGGCACTCGATATTAAAATTAAAGCGCCTCGTTCAATTAAACCTGAATCTGTCAAAACTCTGGGGAATTCTGGCATCGCTGGATCTTGGTCTAACAGTCGGGGAACAGAGAGAATTGCCGTTGCCATGAGTAAGAATAAGATTAAGTTACCACTGATAGAAACGGCGGTAAATAAATTCAAGCGATCGGGTTTACCCTCACGGTTAGTTTTAAAGCTTTCGTCACTCCAAAATAAGGCAACTAATATAGCCGCAGCCGGGAGGGCGGGTAGAATGTAACTGGGGAGTTTGGTGACGGCAACCGTAAAGAAAATAAAGATGCCAACTAACCAAAATAAAGCAAATAAACTTAGATGATTAGCCCGGGGTTGATTCTGCCAGCGCGTGCGTTTCCAAAAGCGTAACCGGGCAATAGCAATGGGTAAATAAATCGACCAAGGAGAAAATCCCGCTAACAAGACTAAAAAGTAAAAATACCAGGCTTCACTATGATTATTGACCACCTGGGTAAAGCGTTCAAAATTATGATACCCAAAAAATGTATCAATATAGGTTTGACCATTAGCTAAAATGACCAAAATATACCAAGGCAGGGCGATAGCTAGAATAATTAAAATCCCGCGAAAGGGTTTCATTTCTCGCCATAATTCTTTGACTTGGCCCAGATAAAGGGCAAAAGCCCCTATAATTAATCCCGGTAAAACAATCCCTACAGGTCCTTTGGCGAGAATGGCAAGGGCGATAAACCCATAAAAAATGCTATACCAAACCTCGGCAGTTAAGACGGTTGATACTTGATAATTTTTGACTAAATTTTCGGTATTTTTCAAGGGTGGGGAACTGGCATATCCCCAGAAAAAAGCCAGCAGCGCACTTCCCATACAAGCACTCAATAACATATCGGAAACGCCGATTCTTCCCCAAGCTATGGTTTGGAAATTCAAGGCAGCGATCGCCCCTCCGAGTCCGGCACAAAACCAGGCTTTTCGAGGGATATTTCGGGAGGGGAGGGGTTCTTGACTTTCTGAGGGAAGGGACGGGGAGGGAACAGTAAAATAGAGGAGGGTAACGAAGACAAACCCCATTAATGCAATGGCGGATAATGCAGAAGGTAGACGGACAGCCCATTCATTCACACCAAAAATTTGGTAGGCGATCGCCATCAACCAATAAATCAACGGCGGTTTATCAAATCGTGTTGCTTCATTAAAGTACGGCGTAATCCAATCCCCCGTAACCACCATTTGTCGGGCCGCTTCGGCAAACAAAGGTTCCGTTTCATCCACTAACCCAACGCTACCTAATTGCCATAAAAATGCAATCCAGCCAATCCCCAATAGCCCTAAAATTGATAAAATTAGAGCGAACTTAGGTGGTACATTTATTTGACTTTCAGTATCCCAAAAGCGATTCATTTGAAGTTTCATCAGTTGTTTGTGTATCTAGGGTCTGCGATAGTTTTATGGATTGGCGACTCGATCAGGTTTGAGCGCAATTGACCAGGGGTTAAACTCGGGAAACCTCATTTAACGGGTGATCTTCATCTGGAGGTCAGGGAGAATAGGGAGATGGGGGAGAATATGCTATTGTATCTAACAAACCGGCAGATGCTTCTTCCTGGATGGAAATGCAGGCGAGAGATGACATCTTTAGGGTCGCTATCGTCCCATGCGATCGCCGAGGTCAGAATCGGGGCGCTGACTGAACGGGTCAGGGTTCCAGACCAATCGTTTGATTAAAACTGATATAAGCGATGCAGAATACCCGTCTGAACAGTCTGTTTGATGGTGCCGTTTCTGAACTGAGGCAATCCTTACGCAATCCGTGGCGACGGATATCCGTCCTAGTGATTAGCTTTTTAATGGGTAATTTTATGGGAACGGCAATTAGTACGATCGCCGGACAAAATGCCAACTTGGATGTGATGGTAGCCGCTATTTTAATTCTATTAACCGAAGTTTATAGTTATTTTTTCTATCGGATTCACGACCAAATGAAGCGATCGCTATTGGCCCAGGGAATCAATTCTTTTAAAATTGGTATGATTTATAGTCTATTTGTCCTCGCCTTTACCCTCGGTTCTTAAGGGATAGTTAATCCCATTACCGGCCATGTTCACTGAATTCAAGGGAGATTGATTCATGAACCAAGAGGGGGCGATCGCCGCGATTCTGGCGGAGTGGCAGCAGGGTGACCCACTCACCGGATCCACTTGGGACACGTTAATCCAGGAAGAACTCGCTGACCCACTTCGTGCTCAGGGGTATGGGATTTCCCCAGAAACGGTAGAGTCTCAACTCAGGGCGCGATCGCAGGCATTAGCCGTGATTCTACCCCACTTGGAGCAATTTCCCTTCCCGGGAGACAAAATCCTCCCATCCCTGTGGCAATTATGGTTACCCTTGGCAATGAAACTAATCGCCAGTCACCAGAAATTAGGACGACCCTGGATTCAAGGGATTTTAGGGGGACAGGGAACCGGGAAAACCACCCTGGGGAGAATTTTAACCTGGATTTTGACCCATCTGGGCTATTCTACCTTGGCGCTTTCTATCGATGACCTTTATAAAACCTATTCAGAACGGCAGCAGTTGCGAACCGAGGACCCGCGTCTGATTTGGCGAGGACCCCCAGGGACTCATGATGTCGAATTAGGGATTAACCTCCTGGATCGCTTGCGCAATCCCGATGGACAAACCATTGCCGTTCCCCGATTTGATAAATCATTGTGGGAGGGACAAGGCGATCGCACCGAACCCTCCCTCGTTCAGGGTGTAGATATCCTGTTATGGGAAGGATGGTTTGTGGGGGTGCGTCCCGTGGACCCCGTAGTATTTGAGACTCCCCCTTGGCCCATTATGACCGCAGCAGACCGCAGTTTTGCCCGAGATATGAATCAGGGATTGCGGGATTATCTGCCGTTGTGGGACCGATTAGATGGATTGATGGTGTTATATCCCGAGGATTATCGCCTCAGTTTGCAATGGCGGATGCAGGCAGAATGGGATATGAAGGCCCAGGGTAAGGCGGGAATGAGTGATGGGGAAATCAGGGAATTTGTGGCGTATTTTTGGAAGGCGTTACATCCGGAGTTGTTTGTCAGGCCCCTATTACATCCGGGTTCCGAAGTGGACTTAGTGATCGAGATGGGTAGCGATCGCCGTATTATTGCGGTTTACAGTCCTCGGCAGATGGGAGAAACTCAAGCATCCCTTGATTGTGTTTCAGGGGGTTGAGGACGAGTTTTAACCCTTCTCCTCGGATCTCAGGGATGAGTCGCGGGAGGATTCTCAAGTTAGGAGTTGCCAATTGCCAAGATTAGATTGAAGCAACTGCGTCAAGAACTGGCAAAACTTGATAGAGTCAATTGCAGGAGTCTCCCCAAGAGTTGATGTTGTATTCTATGTTTTATTCTGGGTTGCGTACGGGTAGCATCCGTGTCAAGAAATGTCTAAATTTAGCAGTTGACTTATGTCGAGTGATGGCAAAACGACTGATTGTGGCGATCGCGATGGTGAGTTGTCTGTGGTTGATGCTCACCCCAGAGGCGATCGCTGGTCTCAACGATGATAACTTTGATGGCAACATTTATGCTCTCTATGGTGGCAATGGTTCCTTAGTCCCGCCGAGAGTCTCCCTAGAACAGTCCCTTTCCCGGGACGATCGCGCCACGGTGTTAGTGTTTTTTCTCGATGACAGCAGCGATTGCAAGGCATACACTGCGGTTGTTTCGCAGATTCAGGCATTCTACGGCAGGGCCGCCGATATTTTACCCCTGAACGTGGATGCCATTCCCGTCAAGGATGAATATGCACCCACGGAACCGGGGTACTATTATTCTGGGGTTGTTCCTCAAACCGTGGTCCTCGATTTAAAGGGTAAAGTGGTTTATGACGGCAAGGGACAAGTTTCTTATGAGTCCATAGATGATGTGTTGCGTCAAGTTTATGACTTGCTGCCGCGATCGGAATCCATTGAACTCAAGCGTCGTGCTCCCAATGAGGTGAGTATCGAACTATCTCGCTAATCCTCGAACCAGGAACTGTTAGGACCCTGAGTATGCCCCCTCATCTGCTGGTGTTACTCTCCCTATCCCAGGGGCCACATAAGTTGGCCCCGCCTCGGTTAAACCCATGCAAAACCGTCGAGACAGAACTCAGGGGAAGATAGATCTAGGCCGGTTGAGGCTTGACAACAAGAGCGTGTTATGATATGTATGCTCTGGGTTTGCACCTTTTTTTTAACATTGGCGACCTTAACGATAAAGACTTTTTATAAATTGAGTCGAATTGCCCATGTTCGGTGTGAATAAGCTCTGAGATAATCAAGGAGATAGGTCCATCTTTGAAATCAACCCATCGGCCAACCGCTGTTGCGATCGGGCTCAATCACATTCCTAATGACCAACACTCCCTAAATCACCAGACACCGTTCCTAAAACTCAGGAGGGGAGCATCTAACCCCTTATTCCAACCTCCAAGGTTCAGTTCAACCTATCGCTAAATTGCCACTTGGGGTATTGTTCGACCCAGCAACAGGATGACAACCTGAACTCTTGTGTCACCCTTAGTCGGGAAAACTTCAGAGATGATTATAATAGAGTTCATGAATTCCCCAAAACATTCTTTGGCCTTTGCTCCCGTTGGTTACCAATCAAGGGCATCAATTGATGTTAATTAAGCCAGGAATTAAGTCGGTGCATATAACAGACTAACCGATCTATTTATTTTAGTCTTAGCGATGGCAAACTCAAAACTTGCGTCGTCGAGGGGGGCATCTACTCTAAAGAATATCCGGTCAAGAATAGACATCCTAAAACAAAGAGTATTAACCTCGGTTCGGTGCATCCGACAAGACAAATGGATAAAAGAAAACTTGATATACGAGCTCCACTCATTGCTAAACTCAGTCGCGGGACGGGCATTGGCTCACTCCGGGTTATCCTGTTAATTGTCCTCGATAGTTTGATGTTGAGCTATGCGTGGCTACTTGCCGACAAATTAGGGACCCCGGTTGGCTCCTTTAGCTTGATAGACTCTCAAAATGAGAACCCAGGATTTTTAATTCCCATTCTCGTGATTACCGTGGGGATTGTCGCTTCATCAGGACTTTATGGCACCGATGATCGGCGGCGAGATTTTTTTAATCTCATCAAATCTCTCAGCTTTGCTCAGGTAGTTTTATTATTTATTGGCTATCTCTACGAACCCGAAGCAGTCGTTTCTCGTTCGACCTTCTTATTATCCTGGGTATTTTCCATTGCATTTGTTCTGACTGAGCGCTTAATCCTGCATTTAACCATTGTGTATTTGCGGCAGAAAGGCGCAATCCGTCAGCGCATTGGCTTAGTTTGTAAACCCAAAGATATTGAAAATGCTAAACGATTTATTGTTAGAAGTAAACAATACAAGATTTGTGATGTAGAAGACCTCTCGACCCGAGAAAAAAATCACGATTGGTCAGAAATGATTCAACGACTGCGGGAAAAAGGCGTCAGCGAAGTCTTTGTCTGTTCTGAACTTTCAGTCCGAGACCAAATTTATCTCTATTGGGAGTTGAAACGCGCTGGGATTCACTTGAGAATTCTCCCCTTGGGACTCGAACTGCCGATTCAGTGGTCTGAGATTAAGATGGTCAACGGCATCCCGAGTATGAGATTTAGATCCCCGCCGATTGTTGGGGGAGATTACTGGATCAAACGGGGATTTGATTTAGTGGCTGCTGGGATCATTATCTTGTTAATTAGTCCGGGGTTACTGTTGTTATCCCTGCTGATCAAGGTTGATTCACCGGGTCCGATTTTTTACAAACAAGTCCGGGTGGGATTAAAAGGCCGTCACTTTAAAGTCTGGAAGTTTCGGACAATGGTGACGAATGCCGAACAGCTACAAAAAGAGTTAGAAGCGAAGAATGAAATGGCTGGGGGTATTATGTTCAAAATGAAGGATGACCCCCGGATCACGCGAGTGGGTAAGTTTATCCGGCGGTATAGTTTGGATGAACTGCCACAAATTATTAATGTTTTAAATGGGGAGATGAGTTTAGTAGGTCCTCGTCCGTTCCCCCTGCGAGATGTGGAACGCTTTTCCGAACATCACTTTATGCGCCATGAAGTCCTGCCGGGAATTACGGGATTATGGCAAGTTTCTGGGCGATCGGATATTGTCGATTTTGAGGAAGTCTTCCGCCTGGATATGACTTACATTCAAAATTGGTCCGTTTCTCTGGATTTCCAGATTTTATTCCAGACGGTGAAGGTGGTGTTTGCGAAAGAGGGGGCCTATTAGGAAACGGAATGGGATGAACCCGAGGCGATCGCCTCTATCCCCTTCCTGATTTGGACCCCTGCTGTGTGATCCAATCCACCGCCTCCGCTAAATCCGAGGCGATAAAATCTGGATGGGTGTGATGTTGGTATTTCCCCCCTAAAACGCGATCGCCATAACCCGTTTTCACCAAAATCCCCGTACAACCGGCATTATGGGCCATATCTACATCGGTTGCCTTATCTCCCACCATAAAACTCTGACTCAGGTCTAAATCATGTTTCCAAGCCGCTGCCACTAGCATTCCCGTATTGGGTTTACGCCAGGTGGTCCACCGGGTAAACTCCGGGTCCGTTCCCCCTTCCGGAGGACTCAGATAGGGACAATAATAAAGCGCATCCAACCGGGCCCCTGCTTCCTGGTCCAATAAGTGACACAGGCGCTGGTGTAAGGCATCCACATGAGAAGCGGGGTAATATCCTCGCGCCGGACCCGATTGATTGGAAACCAGACAACAGAAGAGATTTCGGTCATTTAAGCGGCGCACCGCAGCGGCCACACCGGGAATCAAATTCAGGTCTTCAACGCGGTGAATATATCCAACTTCTTGGTTTAAAACGCCATCTCGGTCCAGGAATACTGCGGGTTTCATCGGTGATGATTGAGGAGACTTAACAAGAATTAAAAATTAATCAGTCCAAATTTTATCAGGACTGAGGCTGGAGAATGGGGATGTAACCGCAGAGGGGAGAGGCAGTTCATGTAC
>CBFGOM010000142.1:0-17190 GCA_965650385.1 uncultured Oscillatoriaceae bacterium | reverse complement strand
TTTAATGGCCCCGGTTGCTTGGTTGATGGGAGTTCCCGTAGCTGATGTGGAAGCGGTGGGAATGCTCCTGGGAAAAAAGACAATTTTGAATGAGTTTATTGCCTATTTGGATTTAAAACAATTGATTGAAAATCAGGCAATTTCCCCGCGTTCGGTGGTGATTTCAACCTATGCCTTATGTGGCTTTTCTAACTTGGGTTCGATCGCCATTCAAATTGGCGGCATCAGCGCGATCGCACCCAATCGGCAAGGGGATTTAGCCCGCTTAGGAGTTAGGGCAATGTTGGCGGGTTCCATCGCCTGTTTTATGACCGCTTGCATCGCTGGATTGTTGTTATAAGTCCGGCGGTTCAATAGATGCCGATATGAGCATCTTACTCCCTTCAATCCCAGCGATAAAGATACTCTCACTCCCTAACACCCATCCCTAGATCGCAAGTGGTAAAACCAGGGGTGGAACGGGAAAGACGGGAAGGAAGGCACAGGAGTCGAGGGGGAATCAAACCCCATTCGATTTACAATGAAACAGAGTAGGGCATCGGTACAGGATCAAATCCGTGGGACAAGAAACCGGGTTTTCGGCCTAATTTGGGGGCAAATCCCGCAGAAACCTTGTGAACAAATCCGGTTGCCTTCCCGTTACTGTACCGACTTGCCTCGACAGAAAAACCCGTGATGCTGTCGAACCCTGAAGTGTAAAAATAAACCCGTTGATAATTGAGAGATTAATGCCTGAACTACCCAAAGATTTAGATGAGGCGATCGCCCAAGCAAAAATAGCCACCAAAGCTGCCCTAGACGATGGATACCGGCTGGTACAAGTCGAAATCGGGATCCCCGAACTGAAAGTTCAACCGATCGCCGAAGAATTTCTCCCCATATTTGAGGACTTGTTTGGCGATCGGTTTAAAGTGTACTTTCCCGATGCTGGGGCCGCTGCCTTAGCCCGTCGCGATTGGGGAGAAAGGCCCTATATCATTCGCGGATTAAGTGAACCCAAAGGACAAATCCAACCGGAAGACGAAGGATTTCTCTTTGTGGAACCTTCTGCGGTGGAAGTCAATACCCTAGAGAAAATGTGCGAACAAGCGGGCGATCGCCCCACGGTGATCCTCCTGCCAAAGTTGGAAAATGTCGCCATTATTGGCATTGGTTTAGCCGGAAGACAACTTAGGGAACGATTTCTCTCCACCATTGAATCCTGCTACCACATCCAACCGAAAGAAGGATATGCTGTGTTTCGCTGCTATCCCAGTCCCTGGCAAGTTTGGCTAGAAAAGGGCGACAGCTACGAACTCATTTCAGAAACTGCCGCTAAACCCGTCGGGGATGACTTAGAACGATTGATTACCCAAGCGACAGGGATTGGGGAAGAATCCACAGAGGAAGGCAGCAATACCCCCGTAACTGCCCCCAAAAAACCGGGCTTAATGACCAATATGAAGCGCTTTTTACGGGCATTAAGTCAATAACCCGGGAATCGGGGAATAATAATGAATATGACTCCAGTGCGTCCGAGTCTTAATTTTATAGATTGTTAGATAGGGACGGACTGGCGTCGTTTTCTTTAACCCCTAGCAGAAATAGCCCAGCTTGTTTATCCAGGCAACTCCATGAGCAAAATTAACTACCGACGCATTGCGATCGGGGATGTCCACGGTCATTATGACGCACTCGTCAAACTCCTAGAGGCGATCGGTCCAACCGCAGACGATCGCCTTTACTTCCTCGGCGACTTAATCGATCGCGGTCCCGATAGTGCCTCCGTGGTTAAATTAGTCCGGGATAACAAATTTACTTGCCTCCTCGGTAACCACGAACATCTCCTCATCAACGCCTGCGGCAACGGTAAAGTGAACCAAGCTGCACTCCAAGCTTGGCGCTACAGTGGGGGACAAAATACCTTAACCAGCTATCCCAAACTCTACTCCCATCCCAGCGAAGCCCTGTTAGAAGATGTCGCTTGGATGCAAACCCTTCCCCTCTACCTCGATTTGGGCGACGCCTGGTTAGTTCATGCCGGGGTCCATCCCGATCTTCCCATTCACGATCAAGGGGCGGAAGACTTTTGCTGGATCCGCGCACCCTTCCACAATATCCGCAAGCCTTATTTTCCCAACAAACTGATTGTAGTCGGTCATACTATCACCTTTACCTTCAAAGGGATCAAACCGGGACAACTCGCTAAAGGGAACGGGTGGCTTGATATTGACACAGGGGCTTATCATCCCATGAGTGGCTGGTTATCCGCCTTCGACCTCACTCATCGCCAAGTTTACCAAATCAACCTCTTCAAAGGCAAAGTCCGAAAACTGTCTCTACAAGAGGCAGTAGTTTCCATTCATTCCAAGCAAAGGGCTGTTTGTCCCTAGCCCTCACCCTTTGACCCCCTCCCGTTTTAAAATAGAGCAACCGATGAATGGATGTCACAACAAGCAGGACAAGAAACCGGGTTTCTAACCTGACTGTATCAACACCCTGCCGGGATTACTTCTATCTAGTCTTCCCGTCCCTTCATTGCTGCTGTAATAGACTCTCAATTTTCTAAAAAAATGACCCAACCCAATATCTATTTTGTCTGCTATCCAGACACTAACGTACCGATCGGCGGAGTGAAAATGCTCTATCGGCACGTTGATGTTTTAAATAAACATGGATTTTCCGCGTTTATTGTCCATGATGATGAAGGCTTTCGATGCGATTGGTTTGAAAATCAAACCCAAATCGCTTATCTACCTAAAATCAAACTCAAAGCTGATGACTTTTTCGTAATGCCAGAAACAGCAACTCCCAAAAGTGGCAATCTGTTACCGGGCCTGCGCAAAGTGATTTATAATCAAGGTTGCTATAATACTTTTAATGAATATTCTTTCGATAAATATAATTTAGAAACCCCTTATAACTCTCCAGATATCGTCGCGGTCCTCGTTGCCTCAGAAAACAGTTTAAATTATCTACAGTATGTCTTTCCCAAAACCCGACTTTTTCGCATTCATCATTCGATTGATGCTCACCTCTTTTACTATCATCCCGTTAAGAAAAAACAAATCTGCTGGATGGACCGAAAAATGCAACGAGATGCTAAACAGGTCATTAATATTTTAAAATTCAGAAATGCTTTAAATGGATTTGAGCTAATTCCTATTGAAAACAAGCCGCAACAAGAAGTGGCTCAAATTTTCCGAGAGTCCTTACTGTTTTTGAGTTTTTGTTATTCCGAGGGCTTTTCCTTACCCCCCGCTGAAGCAATGGCTTCCGGTTGTTTAGCCGTCGGTTATCATGGATGGGGCGCGAAGGAATATTTTTTACCCGATTTTTCGTTCCCGGTAGAAAGTGGGGATATCATTACATTTGCTCATACCGTCGAAAAGCTGATTGCCACTTATAATACCCAACCCCAGCTTTTAATGGAAAAGCATAAAAAAGCAGCGGACTTTATCCATAAAAATTATTCCATAGAACAGGAAGAACGGGATATTGTCAGGGCTTGGCGGGAGATTATCACACTCAAGAAGGGATAATCTCTAGGGTTTATCAGAGTCCTAATGTACTGCTTTTTGAATAAAATTGGAGAGCTATTGAAGAGCATCTATGAAATTAAGTGGGAGTGTAAGTTATTGGGGCATCATTAATAATAAGTAAAAAATATTAGCTCACAGGGAATCGGGTTGGGAAAGCAAAAACCCGCACTCTAAAGGGTGGAGGCTCACCGGACAAAGCCCGCCTGCGCGGGCTAAAAGGGAAAACTAACTTTTAAAAACGGGATTTGGGTATGAATTGTGGTATTTTCTAGGGGTTCTCAAGAGAGGTAGAGCACGATTGTGGATCAAATTATCCCTTTTGAAGGCAGATTTAGGGTTGCGATCGCATTTCATCTGATCCCAACCCTTTATATTTTAATCATTTATAAACTAAAAATAGTTAAATATTGGGTGATTTTAATTTTAAATAAATAGATTGTAAGTTATAAAACCCAGGTTATAAACCCGGGTTTTATAACTTACAAGATAAATGGTGAAGTCTTTATAACAGGGGACGAATTCTTTCTCGATAGGCCGCTTGATCTAAACCTATTCCTTGATTCGCCTGCTCTGGTGGAATCATTTGTTCGAGTGCGGCAATGCGATCGCTACTGGCTGGATGGGTACTTAAAAAAGTCGGCGGCGAGGGTTTACCGAGAAGTTTTTGAAAGAATTGAACCAGACCCCGAGGGGAGTAACCTGTGTTCATCAGAATAGCTAAGGCTCCGCGATCGGCCTCATATTCATGTTGGCGACTCCGGGGCAAACGGAGGGCTAATTCTACTCCGAGTTGTACTGCAATATTGCTATCGACTCCGGCAGCACCGGCTAACCCTCTGGCGATGATTACTTCCCGCATTTGTCGGATGGAATGTTTATGGACAATATGGCCGATTTCATGACCCATTACCCCAGCTAATTGCGCTTCATTATCCATCGCTTTCAGGAGACCTGTGGTAACATAGACAAAACCGCCCATTGTGGCAAACGCATTGATGCTGTCATCCTGAACAACCTGGAAAGTGTAGGGAAGATTTGGCCGATCGCTTTGAGCTGCTAACCGATCGCCGACCTCCTTCACGTAGGTATTAATTTGAGTATTTCCATAGCGTCTAAATTGACTACTGAGAATTTGTTGGTTGATTTGTTGACCCAGGGCTACTTCCTGGGCATCAGACATGGTACTCAGTTGGAGGACCTCAAGTCCGGGCCCAATTAACCTCCGGGGGTTAAATGCGGAACTAGGATAGGATGAACTGACGACTAAGGCGATCGCCAGAATCGCAGAAATGAGCGGGTAAATCCAGCGACGATTAACTCGATGAGAAATCCAAGCGTAAGGGTTGAACATAATAAATGTGAGAAATGTTTAAACAAACAGGACTGATATTGAATTGACATAAGGTATTTTAACTGCGATCACCATAATCCTAGGATACAGATCCGGCGCAAGTTTTGCCTCATCTAGGTTCCGAATCAACCAAAGACCCTGATATTTTCAAGACTCCTGGACGGTTGCATCCCAGTTGATTCAGTCTACTTCCAGCATAAGCGATCGCCTTCCTTCTGATTCAAAATGACGAATCTGGACAAAGGCAGGTTGCCATTCACAATCCCTCAGAATCCTCATAGGGGGTTTGTAGAACGTTTGGGTAGGGATTCAGATCAAGGGGATGCTGACTCGAAATAGATCCAAAACTTGATATACAGAAGTTTGAGGAGGGGCAGAAATTGCGATCGCCCCCGGATTAACAGGGTTCTTCAAAAGCTCCAACCGGTTGGACTAATAAGGTAATACAGTGAATACCGACAATGCGAACAGGTTCACCGGGTCCGATGACAATTTCGCGATCGCACCGGGCGGGCCAATAACTGCCCCTAAAATGGACTCTCCCGGCGAGATAGGGCCCTCTAATCATCTCATCCACGATGCCAATTTCTCCCGGTTTGCCGAGAGTATATTTTAAGTTAGGATCGTGATATTCCTTGAGGCGGGTAGTATGGGGAGCAAAGAGGTTGTTTAAAAAACTGAACATGGGATTTGGGTTGAACGCGACAATCCCACCCTAAAATACTGCCTTCTTTCTCGGGGATACTCCCGTGTCACTCTCTGAATTGGTTGCTACATCCCGATGTTTTGGGGGCGATCGCCTCCATTTTAATCCCTATTCTCAATCAAGTCTTGCCCATAGACTCTGTGCATTTACCAAACTGCCACATTAAACAGAAGGCGATCGCACCCTTAGTCCTTGAGACATCCTTCAATAGTGCGGACCGATGCACTAGACTCTGGGACAATCACCGGACAATCATCCTGACTCCGCCAAAATTGATCGACAGCGTAATGAAGGGCGATCACCCAAAATAAAATCACAAATGCCACCAAACCCAACTGTTCAGGGGAGATAAATCGTCGCAGAGGTTCTGTTTCTGCCTTTTTCTTGTCCATAGTCCCTCCTTGTTTGGGCCATTTGTGCTGCCCCGTCACCTGTTCGATTCATCCCAGGGGAATGGAGCGTTCAATGGAAATCGAACGCTTTGGTTAAAAATTCCCCTATTGAATATTTTATGATAGTTTTACAAGTTTGGGGTATCAAAATCGTCTCGTTGACCGAGTAAAATTTAACGATTTTTCACAATTGAATACACCAGGGTCTAGGAGATAGCGTCTGGGGTTAAATCCTAGGAATAGATTAGGTGTTGAGGGTACAGGGTATGACTTGAAACCGTATCGATTAGACCCGGTTTTAACCCGTTTATCAACATTTCCATCTCGCCCTTTCAAAGCAGAGAGCGCGCCTAGGAATCGTCATAACCGAGGATAAAACAACCTCAAACCTTCCCCATTCGCCAAGTTTCGTCAGAGAACTCTCACTGGATTTGATTGCGCAGAGATGTGGTTTTTAATGACGCGACTAATCCGGGATTAGAAACATCTTCCCCCGTAATCTTCGGGAGTCGCTTACTTTGTCCCTTCAATTGACTGAAAATCTGGGACCAATTTAAGGTGATAACTCTAGGCAATAATACACAAAGAGTTGCATTAAATAAGGTCAAAAGGATAAATTCAAACCAGTTTGATAACACCATAAAATTCTCCTTGCTGAAGCTGATTAGATAGTGTGTTTAATTATAAAGGCTAGAGCTGGCAAAACGGTGAAATTTCAGCACTTTCCATAATTAGAATTTCTTCTAGTTCTTATAAACGATTCTCAAGATAAGATTGATTACACGCATCAAAAGCTCTCTGAGCAATTTTCTATACAGAGCAATTGTTTCAGGGTTTTTATGACTTTTTTTACATCTTGAGTTATAATCTATCTTGGAACTTCCGTGCCTTATTAGCCCAACGCAAAAGCGCAGGAGAGAAAGAAAAGCCAGTCTATCTAACTCCTCAAAACAGCTTTCCCCTCAAGTATAATCTAGCCGAGAAGTTCTGGCATCGGAGTTCTTCAAGAGCATTAGGGACTCGTCACAACCCGATTAAATTCCAGGGAAAAGACACCGCGTTATTGTCCCCGATAGAGTGTTACAGGGTAAAGTGAGGTAATAACCGATTTCTCACCTAATCCTATAGTGGGTAGTCCTAAAAGGGTGAAGCAATTCTTCCTGAAAGCCGGATGCACAACTGAGGCAAAATACACAGCAAAGTATCGGAAAAGCTGTCTTGCTGTGTATTTTGGATTATATATAGAAAGGTATTATCGACCAACGGCAACGCTGGAAATCTTCTGGAGTACGTCCAAGGACCGGCGACAGGCTTCGGCACAGGTTTGACAATGGGGGCTGTCATGGGTGGTACATTCCTTCGCACAAGCTTCGCAGATGTCGATGCAGGCGCGAGAGACTTGGGCAATGAATTGAGAACCGCGACTCATGAAACCCGCAACAGTCCAGCACATTTGGGAGCAATCTCGGCATAAGCGAGCGCAATCCGGCATATTGCCAATACATTCGTCCGCACAATGCTCGCACTGAATAGCACAATTAACGATCGCATCTATACTGGATTGATTAATGTGATGAGGCATGAAATTTGTCCTCCTTTGTTTTCGCTGAAGTTCTAAACCCTACCTTATCGGTCCAGGGGGGAAATGTTATCTATCAAAAGTGTGGTTCAACGGGTCTTTCTTTAGAAACAGGGGGATTTCATCTCAGTTTCATTTTTATAGGGTATTTTTAAAGATTGTTGGTTTTGAAGATATAAAATCTAAACATTAGGGGATTGCCCGGTGTGGTTTTTCGATAAAATCAAGAAGAACAAACAGAGATTTATTTAGAATATTATTTATTACTTGTGAAGAGCAAAAAACTAGCCTTATATAACTGGATGTCCCTAGTTTAGAGTAGCATAAATGAAGGATAAACAAAGGGTGATAACTATGAAGGTACTGTTAGTAGAAGATGAGCCAGATTTAGGGGCAGCGATTAAACGGACCCTAGAGCGAGAAGCATACGTGGTAGACTGGGCCAAGGATGGGAGAGAGGGTTATGAGTATATTGAGAGTTATAGCTTGCAACCCGTGGAAACGCCCTATACCCTAGCGATATTTGATTGGTTATTACCGGCATTATCAGGAATAGAATTGTGTAAGCGCCTGCGGGCTTCTGGCAGTGCTTTACCCGTCCTAATGCTGACAGCGAAAGATAGTATGGAAGATAAAGTTGCGGGGTTGGATGCGGGGGCGGATGATTATTTAGTGAAACCGTTTGGAATGGCAGAATTATTGGCCCGGTTACGAGCATTACAACGGCGATCGCCTCAATTACAACCCCAGCAAATTCAGGTGGGAAATCTGACCTTAGATTATGGAACTCGGACCCTATATTGTCATCAAAAACCGGGGGAATCGGTAGCTATTTCTATGACAAATAAAGAGTTTCAATTGTTAGAATATTTGATGCGCCATCCCCAGCAAATTATCACCCGCGATCGCATTTTGGATCGGCTGTGGGAATTAGGGTCAGAACCCGGAAGCAATGTAGTTGCGGCACAAATGCGTCTGTTGCGTCGCAAACTGGCAGAACAGGGTTACGATCGCCTAATAGAAACAGTTTATGGATTGGGATATCGCTTCAAAGCCGAAGAATAAACCAACCCTGGAGTAAAATAGCGTGAATCACAATCAACTTTTTCGACAAACTCGCTTACAATTGGCTTGTTGGTATGCAGGAGTTATGGGGGTTATTTTAGGGTTATGTGGGTGGGGAATGTATGAGGCGATCGCCCACGCTCATTGGATGACCCTAGATCGCGAATTAGAATCTGTTGCCGGAACCCTCCATGATAGTTTAGAACCCGTCTTGCAAAAACCGGGACAATTAGAACCGGAAGTGGGCCGATTTTTGCCGGATTTATGTAGTCAAAATCAGCAGTGTTGGAATAGACAATTCAATCCGGAACGCCACGCGATCGGGGCGCTTCATCAAGGAGATTATTACGTTCGTTTATTGGATTTAACGGGCAATTTAATTGCCGTAGCAGGAGTGAGTTCTAATGGATTACTTGGCGTAGAAAGTGCAAAGACATGGCAAATTCTCACCAATAGTCAAGGAACTAGATTTTATCAAATTTCTGTGGTCTTACATACAGAAGATAGCCGAGATTGGGGCAGTCTGCAAGTCGGGAGAAGTTTGAAAGAATTTGATGACTATTTAGGTGCAGTTAAAGTGATTATGTTAATCGGATTACCCATTGCTTTACTCGGAGTAGGGACTGCCAGTTGGGGATTAGCGGGAGTTGCTATGCAGCCGATTTATCAGTCCTATCGTCAAATTCAACAATTTACCGCTGATGCTGCCCATGAATTACGAACGCCGTTAGCAGCAATTCGAGCCACAGTTGAATCAAATTTAAGAGTTAAAAGCTCTAGTTTTGAGGAAGTTGTTGAAACTTTAAAAACAGTGGAACGCCAAAACTCACGACTCTCTCAACTCGTGAATGATTTGTTATTATTATCTCGAATGGACCAGCAAGAACTCCAGGTTAAATCCTCGCCTTGCTGTCTCAATGACATCATTAGTGATGTAGAAGAAGAGATTGCAGCCTTGGCGATCGCCTCGAAAGTTAAGCTGACTACTGAAGTTCGAGTCCCGCAAGCCATTCAGGTCAGAGGGAATGAAGAAGAACTCTATCGACTCCTGTTTAATTTAGTAAGTAATGGTATTCAATATACTCCTGATGGCGGGGAAGTGACTCTGGTTTTAGACGCCAGCGATCGCCATGCCATTATTCAGATAAAAGATACAGGTATTGGAATTCATTCGCAAGATTTACATCGAATTTTTGACCGATTTTATCGCGTTAATAGTGACCGTGCCCGCCATACGGGAGGTTCGGGATTAGGACTAGCCATTGCTAAGGCGATCGCCAAAACCCATCACGGCCATATTCAGGTACAAAGTGAATTAGGTCAAGGGAGTTTGTTTACTATTCGATTGCCCATTTTAGAATCAGGATAGGCGTCATCTGGGACAAGAAACTCACTGTCTGTATTACAATGGGTTGATGAGGGAATGAGATTATAAAAAACCTGGTGTCTAACCTTTCCCGTACCGACGCCCTAAAATTAAATTCAATTTCATCCTTATTTCATTTTTCTCTGTCAAACTCGCAGATAAGGTTTGATTTACCCTTTACGAGATCCAGACTAATCATGCGATCGCTCAATTATTCTCCCCTAACCCCGACCTTATTGGCTGCTATACTGCTCATCATGACTCCTCCCGCAGTCTTGGCGCATCCTGGACATGGAAATGAGTTTGAAGGCGGCGGCGATGCTAGTCATGCACCGACGGGGGGAATTGAAGTCGATTCTCAAACCCTTGAACGCATGGGAATTGTAGTTGAACCCGTGCAACAATCGGGGATGGAATGGGGAATCAAAGCCACCGGACAAATTGAAACCTTACCCAATGAAACTGTAGAGGTAACTGCGCCCATTGCCGGGAAAATTATTCAATTATTAGTGGAACCAGGCGATGCAGTTGAAGCGGGAGATCCCGTGGCAATTTTGTCAAGTCCCGAATTAGCCGCATTGCGTGTAGATGCACTTCAAAAACAGGCAGAATCTGAATCAAATCTCAAGCAAGCTGAGGCAAATTGGCAACTAGCACAACAAAATTACCAACAACAAACGACCCTTGCTGATGCCGAAATTGCCCAAGCGGAACAGCAAGTAGCAACGGCTCAATCGCGCTATGAACGAGACCGGAATTTGGTGGAGGAACGAGGAGTATTAACCGCCGCAGAAGAAGGGTATCGCCGCCAAGTCGAATTAGCAGAATCGGAAATTACCGCAGCACAAAAACAAGTAGAAATTGCTCAGTCTCGCTATGAACGCGATCGCCAGTTAGTCGAGGAAGGGGGAGTGCTTTCGGTTGCCCGAGAAAACTATCAGCGCCAAATGGAACTCGCCGAAGCGGAAATTGCCCAAGCCGAAACAGAATTAGTGGTTGCCCAGGAACGCTTTGAACGAGATCAAGAATTAGTCGAACAAGGGGCAATTCCCCGCCGTCAAATGCTCGATTCTGAAGCTCAATTTGCAGCGGCAAAATCCGCAATTAAACGCGCTCAAAGTCGCTTAGGTCAACTTCAAGCTGAATCGGAAGTGAAACGGGCAGAAATCGATTTACCGTTAAGAGATTTACGGGAATCTGAAGAACTATTAGCGCGATCGCAAACTGAATTAGCCCGCGCTCAAAGCCGCTTAGGACAACTGGAAGCCCAAGCCAATGTGAAACAAGCTGAAGCCGATTTACCCTTACGAGAGTTGCGGGAATCAGAAGATTTATTAGCCGAAGCACAAGGGCAACTAACTCGGGCAAGAAGTCGCCAAGGGGTGATTGCAGCAGAAGCGGAATTAAAACGAGCAGATGCGGAACTAAAAGCAGCAAAATTGCAGGTCAACTTAAGCGATCGCACTTATCAAACTCGTCTGAAGCAGTTAAATATTACGGCAGATGAACAAGGAACTGTTACCGTGACTTCTCCGATCACAGGCAGAGTTGCTCACCGAGAGATTACCCCTGGTCAATCAGTGGATGCAGCAGGAACAGCTTTAATGAAAATTCAAAATCAGACCCGTGTCGGTGCGATCGCTAATTTATATGAAAAAGATTTGAATTCTGTAAAAATTGGACAACAAGTCAATATCAAAGTAGCGAGTTTTCCTGACCGCATTTTTACAGGAAAAATTAATTATATTGCCTCGGATGTTCAAACAGAAAGCCGAGTGATTCCCGTGAGGGCCGAAATAGATAATGTGGGGGGAGAATTAAAACCGGGGATGTTTGCTGAGTTAGAAATTGCTACAGAAAAAAGCAGCGAAGGAGTGACCAGTATTCCTGAAAGCGCCATTGTAGAGGTTAATAATTTACCCGTAGTTTATGTCCAAAATGGGCAGCAATTTCAGCCGGTTGAGGTGAAACTCGGACAACAATTTGGAGAGCAAATTGAGGTCAAGGGGGGATTATTTGCAGGCGATCGCATTGTAACCGAAGGGGCGATGCAACTTTACGCCCAATCCCTCCGAGGCGGCAGTCACAAAAGCCCGGATCATCCAGAAGAAACCGAGGTAACCCCGAGGAATGCGCTAGGGTTAATGCAGTGGGGATGGCTACCCGTAGCAGGGGCGATCGCCGGGGTGGCATTTTGGTTAGGACGGCGCAGTAAACCGCTCAATAAATCAATTGCACCTTACCCGAATTTTTCCTCAGAAATCGGAGAATTTTCTGAAGCCGCTAAGGGGGAATTTTGTGAATTACCAGTTTTAGTAAACAATCATCATCACGAGTAACTTTATCAGCGATCAGCATACTAATCTAACGCTCACCTCGCCCTCCAGATACTCGATTAAGAAAGGGTTCAGTAGAGTTAAGACAAGCTTCTAAATCCTCAGTTAATTCTCTCGAAAAATTCCTATCTGCCTGATATTCCTCTAACTGATGGATTGGACCAAACAAGAGGGTATTAATATCCGATTGAACTAAAATGGCTCCCTCATATCCCTCAACTTTGTAAAAATTGGGATAATTCAGATCCCGTTCTACAGAAGCAGTTGTAGCACCCCGAGATGAAAACCCAACAAAACAGATTCGGCTATTTTGTTCCGCAATCTGAAGGTAGCGAGAACCCACTCGGTAAATCCCTACCTGCAACGGTAACGCTGCTAGAGATTGACCTGCGGTGATAGGATATAGAATACAGCCCAGTAATCCCAGAAATAAGCGAAACTCTCGATATTTTTTACTCATATTTTACCTGCTGCCAAATTAGTTTTCACCTCTATAGTTTATCTCTAATTTTATTGTTTTAGGAAGTCCAGTCCCACAAGACCCTACCAAGGACTACGCTTTGCTAGGTCTAAAGCAAGGACGGGTAAATTTTGTTTTGCAGGGGATTGATGTTGCAACCAGGGAACTGGGAATACTCGATTCTATTCTCAATTCTACTACCGATTTATTGGGATTGAGTTCCTTATCGGCAATCAACACCCACTCTTGGGAGTAACGGTGTTTAATCCCTTCCATGCTGAATCGTTCTGCAAACCCCTTAGTGTTCACATTCGTCGGGGATGAAATATCCTGATTACTGGGAGTAACTGCTGCTTTTATCGAGTTTTCCATTGTCGTTCCTACTCCCGGTTAAGTTATATTTTCCCTATTTTAGCAAAATTTCATCTGGATTTCATCTTTTCATGCCATCCTGAAATCATAGCCAAACTCTTACCTGTCACTCCTCCTAATCCATGCTTAATGGTATTCTCAAATGGTCGATCGCCCAGCGGTGGTTAGTCGTGATTGGAGCGATAATTGTCACAATTTTGGGCATTCATACAATTTCTAAAATGCCCTTAGATGTGTTTCCAAACTTTGCTCCTCCTCAAGTAGAAATTCAAACCGAAGCCCCCGGATTGGCCCCGGAAGAGGTGGAATCTTTGGTCACTTATCCCATTGAAAGTGCCATTAATGGAACCCCGGGATTAGAAACCGTGCGATCGGCTTCTGGAGTCGGATTATCAGTGGTGAAAGTGATTTTTAAATGGGGGACTGATGAGTATCAAGCGCGGCAATTAGTTACCGAACGATTGCAACAAGCAGCCAGTCAATTACCTGAAGGTGTGGAAACGCCACAAATTTCCCCCATTTCTTCTCCAATTGGCACAATTCTTCAATATGCTTTTACGGTGACGGGAGAGGGAGAAACCAGCTTAATGGAGTTAAGGCAATGGGTCGATCGCGATATCATTAATCGGTTGCTGGCTGTCCGAGGAGTGACTCAAGCTATTGCCTATGGCGGCGATGTTCGTCAATATCAAGTCTTGGCTGACCCGGTAAAATTACAGGCTTATAATGTCTCTTTAACTGAAGTTAGAGAAGCAGCAGAAGCCGCAAATACCAATGCTGCTGGAGGGTTTTTACAAAGTCCGGATCGGGAATTAATCATTCGAGGAATTGGTCGAATTGAATCCCTGGAAGATTTACAAAAATCTGTGGTAACCTCCCGTAATGGTACGCCAATTCTGTTAGAAGATGTAGCCGAAGTGAAAATAGGGGCTGCCTTGAAACGGGGCGATGGGAGTGTGAATGGACAATCTGCCGTGGTGGTGGTGGTGAATAAACAACCCTTGGCAGATACCCCTACAGTCACCAAAGCAGTGGAGGCGGCGATCGCAGAAATCCAGGCCAGCTTACCCCCCGATGTCAAGATAATGGTAACCTTTCGGCAATCGGACTTTATTGATGCTTCTATTGAAAATGTCCGCGATTCTCTGCGAGATGGAATTATCATTGTTTCAATTATCCTACTTCTTTTCTTAATGAATTGGCGCACTGCGGTAATTACCCTGAGTGCCATTCCCTTATCGTTAATTATTGGATTGATGGTGATGAACCTCTTCGGTCAAGCTATTAATACCATGACCCTGGGAGGATTAGCCGTAGCCATTGGATCGGTGGTGGATGATTCAATTGTAGACATGGAAAACTGTTACCGAGGGTTACGAAAAAACCAAGCGGCAGGGAATCCAATTCCTCCGCTTCAGGTGGTTTATGATACTTCGGTAGAAGTGCGGGTTAGCGTAATATTTTCTACAGTTATTATTGCTGTAGTATTTGCCCCGATTTTTACGTTAACTGGCGTTGAAGGGCGAATTTTTGCCCCGATGGGTGTAGCCTATTTAGTCTCAATTTTTGCCTCTACTTTTGTGGCATTGACTCTATCTCCCGCCTTATGTGCCTTTTTATTAGCCCCTCAGATTTTACCCGAAGAAGAAACCTGGATTTCGCGAATTTCAGAACGGCTTTACCGACCTTTATTGCGGGTTTCTATTGAATGGCCCCGGCTAATTTTAGGGATAGCTACCGCTGCATTTGTTGCTTCATTGATTGTCTTGCCCTCTTTGGGAAGAGTGTTTTTACCTGAGTTTCAGGAACGCTCTTTAGTGAATGCAATGGTCCTCTATCCGGGAGTATCATTGGAAATGACAAATCGGGCGGGGTTAGCAATGCAAGATGCCTTAAAAGATGACCCACGTTTTAGTTGGGTGCAGTTGCGATCGGGACGCGCACCGGGAGATTCCGATGCTGGGGGTGTAACTTTGGGACACTTGGATATAGAGTTGAGTGATGTAGGAATACAAGATCGGGAAGGGGCGATCGCCAAGTTACGGGAAGAATTCGACAAATTACCGGGTGTTGCCCCCAGTATTGGCGGATTTATCTCACACAGGATGGATGAAGTCCTATCAGGAGTTAGAAGTGCGATCGCCGTCAAAGTTTTCGGTCCTGAACTGCCGGAACTCCGCATTCTGGGGGCACAAATCCGCGATTTGATGGGGGATATCCCCGGCATCGTAGACTTACAACTCGAACCCCAAGTCCCCATCCGTCAGGTACAAATACACTTTGATCGCCCTGCGGCGGCCCGCTATGGATTAACCGTGGGTGATTTGTCAGACACCCTGGAAACTGCCCTGAATGGGCGAGTGGTTTCCCAAGTCCTAGAACAACAACAATTGTTCGATTTAGTCGTCTGGTTAAAAGAAGATTTTCGCAATAATTTAGAGACAATTCGTAACTTATTAGTCGATACTCCTAGCGGTACAAAAATTCCTCTAGCTCAAGTGGCCCGGATTGATTACGGCACCGGTCCTAATACTATTAATCGCGAAAACGTCTCCCGCTTAATTGTGGTCTCTGCTAATGTTGCGGGGAGAGATTTAGGGAGTATTGTTGAGGAAATTCAAAACGAAGTTAGAGCATCTGTGCAACTTCCCCCCGGATATTTTATCCAATATGGGGGACAATTTGAATCAGAACAGCGGGCAAGTCAAAATTTACTTGTTTTTGGAACCCTAGCCTTGATTGTGATTGCCATTTTAATGTACTTTGCTGTTCAATCTCTGGCGAGTACGGTGATGATTATGCTCAATCTCCCCTTAGCGATTACCGGCGGAATTTTTTCGGTTGCTTTGGGGGGTGGAGTTCTGTCCGTTGCTTCGATGGTGGGATTTATTACCTTGTTTGGGGTTGCCACTCGCAATGGTCTGTTATTAGTGGATAACTATAACTCTAAACTGGCTGAAGGAATGCCACTGAAATCGGTAATTTTTCAGGGTTCAATAGAACGCTTAACGGCGATTTTAATGACCGCTTTAACCTCAGCTTTAGGAATGTTCCCCCTGGCGATCGGAACTGGGTCAGGAAAAGAGATTTTACAACCCTTAGCGGTGGTTGTCTTGGGGGGATTATTCAGTTCCACAGCGTTAACTTTGTTGGTAATTCCTGCGCTTTATTCAGAATTTGGCCGGAAGTTAAAGCCGAAAAAAGTTTCTACACAAACTAGGGAGGAACCGTTTGATGAGGGAGTGAAACCCGTTACGGATTTATAAGATGTTGTTAAGAATAGAATGTCATACTCAAGGAGAAGTCAAAATGTGGCGATCGCTCAAATTAAGCTCTATTGCTGTGGTTAGTGTGGGATTAATTGGTCTCACCGCTTGTGGAACCGGAGAACCGGACTCAAATGTGCTAGAAAGTGCGACACCACCCCCCACAGAAACAGCAGTAGTCCCCACCGAAACGACCCCAAAGGACCGTCCTACCCAAGGGGGACAGGTGATTGAAATGGGTCCGTATCATTTAGAATTAGTCGCTTTACCAGAACCGGGAGGAGTGCATTTAGATTTTTATCTGCAAAGGGGAGATACTCACGAAGCGATTCCCGCTGCCACAGTTACTGCACAGGTGGAAACACCCACTGGAGAACAACGAACCTTAGAATTACCGTATGACGAACCCGGAAAACATTATGCGGCTTTTTTACCGGCGGAAGTATCGGGGGAGTATAAAGTGGCAATTCTCACCGATATTCAGGGGGAAAAAGTTAATGGGCGGTTTACCTTTAATCGGGAATAGGGGTTGATTTTGCCCTCGACTAGGAACGGTTACTATTGACGCTGAATTAAATTGGACCCAATCTGGTTGTCAAAAGTCTCGTTTTCTTGAAGACAAAGTGTAGGCGGACTCATTTCGCTCATGTCCTACCCTTGCAGGACTCGGTTAAAGGCAATAAAAAAGCTCAGATATTGAATATCTGAACTTTTTCAGGTTAAGCTATGAGACGAAAAGGTTTTCGTCTGATGGGTTTCCAGAAAAAAACTCTCCG
>CBFGOM010000141.1:0-17293 GCA_965650385.1 uncultured Oscillatoriaceae bacterium | reverse complement strand
CAGGAGTTCGCGGACTTCCTCGTGAGCGAGCTGTGAGGAGGATGGTGATGAACAATTGTTACGGGATTATTTGGTACCCCCGAACTCCTTTCTCAGTCTCGGGGTGATTCCTTGGGCAGTTTTGAAAGACTTAGAGGATTCAGCTCCTTATTATCAATCTGCTCAAGTTCATACCAGCGGCGATGGGTTGCCCATTATCTTAATTCAAACCTCTCGACCCAAGGCTAAAGCGATGATTGAAACGTTAAAAAAAGCTGGGGGCGTAACGGGAATTGGTTTTAATCCTGGTGAAGACCCCCTCGGCGGTAATCGCTTTGATTTGGGCATTTTAAAAACTGAAAATGGGGAACTCTTCCTGTTTGGGGAGTTTATCGAAGACGACCCAGTTCACGTTGAGGCGCGTAAAAAGTGGGATGGCCGCTGTAAGAAAACCAAGGGATATTGTGGGTTGGTGATTGCAATGGGATTGACGGGAGCCAGCCGTGGAAATCCTCAACAAAAGGATATGTTGGCGTTGTTTGAGGTGCGATCGCTCTCCCCCAAAGATATCAATCTCGGAACCCTACAATTGATGCCTATGCCCTTTTAAATCGGTCTTCCAATAAGGTAGGGGCAGTTCTTCTACTTCCCCTACCCCTTTGTTATTTTTCCACGCTTTCGGATAAAAATTCTCGCATATACTGATTCACCCGTTCCGGTTGTTCTTGTTGTACCCAATGGCTACAATTGGGAATATAACGAATCTGTAAATTCCGAACATAGGATTCAGTTCCATAGGTTAATTCTTTCCCCAGGGCGGTATCATTTTCTCCCCAAATCATTAGGGTGGGTATTTCTAAGACGTTCCACTCTTTGTCAAAGATTAATTCCCATAAGGTTTTGCGGTAATAGTTGAGCATGGCAGTCAGTGCACCCCGTTTGGCGGCAGCATTTTTATAAGCGGTCATATCCGCTGGGGAAAAGGTGTTTTTATTTACCACCATGCTTTGAAATGCGGTTTCAATGGCTTGATAATCGTTGAATTGAAAGAGCAACTCGGGGACAAGGGGAAGCTGAAAGAAAAAGGCATAGTAACTTCTGAGGATTTGCTGGGGGTTGCTGCGGAGTGCTTCGGCAAATTTGGCGGGATGAGGAATATTGAGGACGATGAGTTTCTCTACTAACCGGGGATAACTATAGGCAAAATACCAGGCGATCGCCCCCCCCCAATCATGACCGACTAAGACACAGCTTTTATATCCCAATTCGGTGATAATTCCCTCAAGATCTTTGATTAATTCTTGGATTTGATAGGCTGATAAATCTTGAGGTTTATCGCTGTCGTTGTACCCGCGCATATCCACAGCAACGACTTTATAATCTTGGGCAAATTCGGGGATTTGATGTCGCCAAGAATACCAAAATTCGGGAAAGCCATGAAGCATTAGCATCAAGGGTCCTTCCCCTTGGGTCACATAATGCAGGGTGATTCCATTCACGGCGATGGTATTGTAAGTCCAAGTTTCTAGGGCAGTTGTCATATAGTTCTCGCGGGTTACAGCCTGATTTAGTTAGTATAATCTACATCGGGTCTAAAGCATGGGTCTCTTGTTCAAGCATTAGGATAAAACCTGAGTTTATAGACCTAATTTCAGGTTAATTATGCCGATTAAGGTCATCATTCTGTCTGTAACAACCGACACTTTCAGGACTTACACGAGTTGGATAATTCTACAAAGCCGATTGGCGTTATTAATGGGGGTATAGGGGGATTAATCATTTGGGGTTAATAGGTTTCATGATTGAATTCCCTTAAAATCCGTTACCAATTAAAATGAAAGAAGCCCAATAATAGGGGTGATTGTAATCGCTTTCTAGTAAAGCCAGTTGAGCCATTTGGAGGGCAGCAGTTTTATTTTGTCCGGTTTTTAAGCTATTATAAAAAGCGGTCATCAGGGCTTGAGTACCGCCATCATCGACGGACCATAAGGAGGCAACTGCGGCTTTTGCACCGACTTTTTGCATTTGATAGCCAAATCCTAAAATTTCTGTTCCGTTCCCCATTTGTCCCCCCATTGCGGTTTGACACGCACTGAGAACAATTAAATCAACGTTGGGTAAGGACCAGTTTTCTAAGTCGCGTAAGGTGATGCGATCGCCATCGCCTAACATGATAAATGAATCTTCCGGTTGACCTGTGACAAAGGCGGCGTGAGTGGCTAAATGAATCACATTGCGATCGCTGATTCCTGAAGTTGTAGCGCTACGATTAAAGTCCAAATCAATGAGTTTCATGGTTCCGGGAATAGTAGCGGCCAAATTTTCTACTTCTTTTCCGGCAAAAGGTAACCCAGAAAACGCTAATTGTCGCGTTCCCACTTCAACGCTATAAGTTCCTTGGGTAAATGCACCGGCTAAAATTTTAAGTTCTTCTGGGGGGGCAACATTAAAGTTAGTTAAAGAAGCCGCTGTAATGTTATTAATTTGATATCGTTGGGCGAGCCATTTTTCTCCATCATACAAAGCGGCTAAGGGAATATAACGTAAGAGTCCATCGGGCGCATAAATAATCGTCTCAACTTCTAACCGATCCAGTTCACTTTGAAAGGGTTGAATTAACCAATTATATAACTGTTTTGCTGCCACTTTAGGAATGTCAGCATTGGCTCGTTTGGAGGGAACAGTCAGGGCAGTTCTAAATTCTGAAATGCCTCGACTTAAATTGGCTTGATTAATGGGAACTGACCGATGGAGGGGTGGACTATTTGGAGTAATTAAAATCAGCTCAATCCGGTCTTCTAAAATCAGAGGATAGAGCAAAACAGCATTTTGATTGAGCTGTTGCAATGAGGCTTGCAATTCAGCTATATTGCTTAAATCTAGGTTTTCTCCACTGGTTTTCCGGGAAATTTCAGCAGCAATTTCGATGATTTCTGGACTTTCGAGAAAACGGTCAAATTTTTGGCGCAGGGTTGCTAGGGTGCTTTCCAGTTCAGTAATGCGCGCTTGCTGTTCGGGGGTGCGTTCGGGTTCAGGAATGGTTTGGAGTTGGCTTAATTCTTCCCCAAGTTCGATCGCCTGTTCTTGAAGGGTCAGATATTCTTCGGCAAGTTTTTCTTCTTCGGGCAAAAACGGGATTCCGGAGGCGGTTTGTTCGTTACCTTGGACGTTTTGCAAGTATTCATCCAGTTCTTGAATTTTTAATAAGTCTAGGACTTGTTGTGCCTCTAAAATGCGATTTTGTTGAAGCAGTAAATCGGATAAATGACGATAGGTTTGGGCTACAGTTTCGGTAAAGGATTGTTGCCGTTCCATTGATAAAACTCGGAGGTTCTGCCGGATAGATTCATTCAGGTTTACGGCTTTTTTATAAAAGGCAGTGGCTAAGAGAATATCTTCTTGTTCTTGGAAAATTCTCCCTAAGTTAGCTAGGGCGATCGCCTCTCCGGCTTTATCTCCAGTTTCTCTTAAAATTTTTAGACTTTGTTGGAGAAATTCCAGGGCCTGGGGATATTGTTTCAGGCGATAATAGACGGAGGCAATGCCATTGAGGGTCCGTCCGATGGCAACGCGATCGCCAATGCGTTGAAAGGTTTGGAGGGCTTGTTGTAAAACGTCTAAGGCTTGGTCAGTTTGTCCTAAACTGAGGTAAACGCCGCCAATATGTTCGAGGGCATTGGCTTCGGCGGTGGGGTCACCAATAGTCTTGGCAATTTCTAAAGCTTGTTGATAGTTATCTAAGGCTTCTGGATATTGACCCAGCTTTTCATAAACAATTGCTATGGCATCTCGGTTACGGCTTTCTCCCGATTTATCCCCTATTTCTTGGCGAATAGTTAAGGCTTGTTGTAAAGCTTCTAAGGCTTGGGAATACTCCCCTAAACTATAATAAAGCCCGCCCAAATTATTCAAGACGGTTCCCATACCCGGACGATCGCCCAGGCTTTGCCGGAGGGTTAAAGACTGTTCATAAAAGCTCAGGGCTTGGGGATATTGACCGAGGCTATAATAAATTCCCCCCACATTATCGAGGGTTTTACCCATGCCGGGGCGATCGCCGATTTCTTCGGCAATGGCTAAGGATTGATTGTAAATAGATAAGGCTTGTTGATATTCTCCTCGTTCTTCATAGAGTACCCCTAATCCATTTAAGGTACTGCCTAAGCTCGATTTATCTCCAATTTCTTCTAAAATAGGCAAGGCTTGTTCATAGTAAGACAATGCCCGATCGCCTTGGCCGAATTGTCGATATAATAAACCGATATTACTTAATAATCGAGCCACCCCCGCGCGATCGCCAATTTCTTCTCGCAATTTCAGGGCTTGTTCATACAAGTCTAAAGCCTGTTGGGCTTCTCCCAGACTATAATACACGCCGCCGAGATTATTCAGAGTCCGTCCTTCATCTCGTTTATCCCCCACTTCCTGCCGAATAACCAGGGCTTCTTGATACAATTGCACCGCTTTTTGATACTCTCCCGTTGCGGCATACACGGCGGCGATGTGATGTAAGGCTTCCCCTTCAAGGGGGCGATTGTTGAACGTTCGGGCAATTTCTAACGCTTGTTCATGCCGTTGTAGCGCTTGGGGATAGTCTCCTAAGCGATTGTAGACAAAACCGATATGATTGAGGGTTTCTCCCACTCCCGGGCGATCGTTCAACTCCTCGCGAATGGCTAACGCAGTTTCTAATTGTTCCAGAGCTTTGGTATAATCACTCAGAGCCGTATAAATTTCGCCAATTTGTGTCATGGCAGCCGCCATCTGGAGGCGATCGCCTTGGAGAGAATGTTGCTGTAAGACTTGCTGATAGGTTTGCAAGGCAGTTTGAAAGTCTCCCTGGCGAAATTGCTCGCTTCCCTGTTCCAGGAGGCGAGGAATATCATGAAGCAGTTCGCTGGAGGGTTCGGAAGGATTCATCGGGGGGATTTGCACCAAGGGAGGTGCCGAGAATCCAGAGGCGGGGACCGACAGCAAGGCGATCGCGGGAATGAGCGTGAGATGACTAAACAGGAACTGCATGAGTCTACCTTGGGGTTAACAGGACTAGAGCATTGGGATAGGATAAGAGCCCGGGGACAAGAAACCGGGGTTTTGACTCTTTGCTGAGGTGGAGATTGGTAGAAATTTTGTAAAACCACCCGGTTTCTAACCAATCCTGTACCCCCGGAGTCGGGGATGCTAGTGTGATTCTGTTTTTCATGTTACAGCGGCGATCGCCCCTCCATGATCTTATCGACAATTTAACTCCACTTTGAGTCCATCATCCATCATCGCATCACAGACATTCACCCCATTCAAATTGGCCCCGCGTAAACGAGTATATCCCCAAACCGAATCCATTCGCAAATCAGCGCGCGTTAAATCAGCCCCTCGCAAGTCCGCATCCCTTAAGTCCGTCGCACTTAGATCCGCCCCCTGTAAATTAGCATTCTGTAAATTTGCCCCTTGTAAATTGGCATTCGTGAGATTGGCACGGCTTAAGTTAGTATTTGTGAGAATGGCATGGCTTAAATTCGCACTGTTTAAGTTGGAGCTAGTTAATTCAGCCTGAGTTAAGTTAGACTCCGCCAAATTTGCCCCACTAAAATTGACATTTTGCAGATAAGCATGAGATAAGTCGGCCCCGGAAATATCCCGTCCCCGCGCCCCTTGAGAAACGATTTCCCAAACCGTTCGCCACTTGCGATCAATTTGGGTTGTGCTATCGAGGCGAACACCCGAAAGAATAGTCCCGTTAAAATTAACCCCCGTGAGATTCGCCCCGCGTAAGTCACTGTTTTCCAAGTCAGCATTGCTGAAATCAGCCCCGGTGAGATTGCTTCCGGTGAGATTCACCCCCCTCAGTTGAGCTTGAGACAAATTAACTCCAGTCAAATCACAATTCCGACATTGATTGGTTTGCCGCAATTGCTGGAGGTGAGTCGAATTTTGCGCCCAAGTGAGTCTTATCCACCCTAGTAGGGATAGGGATAAAACCGTCAAACCCAATAGTTGTAATTTCACTTCCCCTCTCATGACTAATAATTATACCTTAGATCCCTTAAAAATTGTGGTTGACTATACCATTACCTCCGGTCACCTCCCGCCCTCAAAAAAGGTCCGGATTCTCCCTCTCCTCGGAGGGGGAGGACTGGGGAAGGGTTCCGAGTGGTTGGGGAATTGATATCCCATAGCTCAATTTTACCCCCATCGCCGCCACTAACCAGGGTTTGGCCGTCCGGTAAAAACACCAGTTGGTAACAACTTGAGGGGACCGGCAGGGTCCGAACCACTTGGGTGGAAGCGACATTGATCAGGGAAATTTCCGTTCCCGCACAAAGGGCCAAGGTTTGACCATCAGGACTCAAGGCGTATTTTTGACCCTTGGGGATGCGACTGACGGCACTTCCGTTACTGGGATTCCAAACCTGAATACCGCTATCGGTTTGACTGAGGAGGAGATTCCCCTGGGCACTAAATATCAGTCCATTGACGATATGTTCCCCGGAGAGTTCGATGCGGTTCACCTGTTCGCCACTGCTGGAATTCCAGAGTTGGATCAGTTCCAGACTACTGCTGGCGAGGCGATCGCCATCGGGACTGAAGGCGAGGGAATAACTGGAGTAAGGTGCATTTCCGGGTAAGGTATTTAGCACTTGTCCGGTTGTCGCATTCCAGAGTATAATATTTTTAGCGCTGCTGGCAAGGGTTTGACTGTTGGGACTGAAGGCAACTGCGCTAATTCCATCACTGCCGGGGTGAGTGAGAGTTCGCAAGGCTTCTCCGGTTTGAGTATCCCAGAGTTGAACTTTCGGTGTGTTATCGGTATCATCCCAAATGCCTGCCGCAAGCAAGCGTCCATCGGGACTCAGGGCGATCGCATCCCGGAGGTTGCCAGTCCAAGACAAGGTATGACGAACGGTTCCCTTTTCAATGTCCCAAACTTTAATCGTCCCTTCCCCATTGGTACTGACGAGGATTTTGCCATCGCGAGAAAGGGACAGGAACTCAATATAAGCGCGATCGCCGTCTTCCGCAGAATGTAACAGGGTACTGTTAGAAAATTCCGGCGACGTGGCGCGACTTCCACTGGGACGATAGTAAGCTAAAATTTCTGTAACATCGTCCCGCAAGCGATTACTCCAAAGTCCCATCAACAAAAACTCGAAGTCTTCATCCCGAAATTGGCCTGAATATTCCGATTGCAATTCAGAAACTAAACGGTTTGCCTCTTCCTGATTTCCAGTCGCATTTAAGGCGGCGGCTAAGGCTATTTTTCGAGGTGCATCCTGGGGATTTTCCTGAAATAAAGTTTCTAAATAAGGAATCGCCTCTTGCACTTGACCTCGATCATAAAGGGCTTGAGCCAGGTTGAAATCGGTGGGTAAATACTCTACACCTTGGGCAATAATTTCTTGTCCTACGGCGGCAACGGTTTGGGCATCAGTTTGGAGGCGAGATGTAGAAAAATTGGGTTTTAATAAGGTGGCTCTCCCCCGCCAATTTTGGGCGTTGTTCAAGAGTTCAAAGACGAGGGAAAGGGCGGTTTTCTGTTCACCACTGGCATACAAAGCACTGGCGAGGGCAACTTGGGCGTTCCCTTTGACATCGTTGAGTTCAACTAAGAAGAGTTCCTGTTGGGGGGAGGAATTGGGAATGGATTCAGCTTGGGAAATCGCCTCCGTTGCTAAACTAATGGCCTTCTGAAATTGAGCGATCGCCGCTGAGGTATCGCCGGATTGATACTGTGCTTGTCCCATCCCAAATACTGCGGGGAGATAATTAGGATCTAGGGCTAAAGCTCTTTGATATTGGGCGAGGGCCGGTTGAATTTGGTTAGCCGCTAACTGGCGATCGGCTTGTTTTGAAAGGGGATAGGCAAAGGATGGGTTGGTAGATAAAACCGTTGAGTCCATTGTTTCAATGGATTCTATAAACGTATCAATGGGAATGCCTAAATTAAACCCGGATTTGATATCTACCGTATCTCCGGTATCCGGATTATAAATGGCTTGTCCCTCAGCGCGTCCATGAATGCCTATCAGACGACCAAAAGTATCTAACACCGGACCGCCACTCATGCCCGATCGCGTGATATTCGTATAAACCAGTTCATATCCGGACTCGGTTCCCGACTGCGATCGCCCGGAAATTTGACCCGGTGTCATTTGAAAGATCCGTTCTGTAATCGCAATCCCCGGATGGGGCCATCCCGCAATATAGATCGAGTTTCCCGGTTGGGCGATATCGGCATCTCCCATCTGCGCGATCGTATAAGGTTGGTTACTGGTAAACTGAACTAAGGCTAAATCTAAATTCGGTAATCGCCGAACAGTCGTATAATTAAGGGGATGTTGTACCCCATCGGCGGTAACAATCTGATACTCATCGGGACTAGCAACCACATGATTGGCAGTCAACACCGTATAGGTATTCCCTTGCTTGCCAATCAACACTCCTGAACCCGGATTTTGGCCGTTGATGACCACCGTTACTTGCTGTGCCACGGTGGCAATGTCAGCTTGAGTAACTTGAACCTGGGCGAGGGACGACTGGGGGAGGGGTTGTAACGATGCCGGTTGTGTGAACCCCGCTAATTCTAGGGGAAGAATGACGGCAGTCCACAGGGAAAAAAGGGTCAAAGTACGTTGAATCATCACAGTTATCAAAGGGGATAAGTGAACTAAGTGCTAGTGAGAAGAAAAGTGGTAAAATTGAGATGCACTGGAGATTTTTACGTCTGAGGCGGAATAAGGGGGCGAGCTTTTTCAATCAGGCGATCGCTCCAAAAAATGCCCAACCATCCTCCCGGTTCTCCCGTCACCCTATCCTGGGATTGTTCCGTTTGCATCTCCTGGAGTAAGACAGCGGCCTGATCGCTTTGGCCGGTTTCCTGGAATGCGATGGCAAGGGCTAACATGACTCGGGGGTCATTTGTATAACCCTCCAGAAGTTTTTGAAAATAGGGAATTGCTGCCTGAACTTGTCCCAATTCGTAGAGAACCTGTCCCTGATTGAATTCCAAAGGTAATTTACCTGCTGTGGTAGATAGGATTTTTTCACCATACTGCTGCAGGGGAACGGCATCACTGCGCAGGCGACTACTGGCAAAATCGGGTTGAAACAGTTTGTCTCTCACCATTTGATTATTGTATTGCAAAAGACCTACAAGCAGATTTAATCCCTCCAGGCGATCGCCGGAGGTAAACAACAGCGTCCCTAAAGCCAATTCTGCATTCACTTGATTATTATAGGCTAGAACTTCGACTCTACCCAGGGTTCGGAGTCGTTCCATTTCAGCCCGAGTTAATTCTACCGCCTTTTGAAACTGACTCAATGCCAAGTTTTGATCGCCGGATTCATAGTACGCCTGTCCCAGTCCAAATATTGCCTCTAAATACTCCGGATTCACCTCCGTCGCCCGTTTGTATAATTTAACGGCATCAGTCACGCGGTTGTCTCCTAATGCCTGGATTGCTGCATCGGTCAGGGGTTTGGCAAAGCTAGGATTAGGCGGTAAAGGGTTGGGTTCGTTCAATTGCATAAAAGTCGCTAAGGGAATGCCTAAATTAAATCCTGCCTTAACAGATACCATGTCCCCCGTATCAGGATTATAGATATTTTGTCCTTCGGATTGTCCATGAATGCCAATTAATTCGCCATTTTGGTTAAATGCAGGACCGCCACTCATCCCCGATCGGGTAATATTTGTATAAACTAATTCATACCCATCGGAAGTCTCGGAGGGCGATCGCCCTGAAACCGTCCCGCTTGTGAGTTGAAAAATCCGTTCGGTGATGGCTTCCCCAGGATGGGGCCATCCCGCAATATATACAGTATCCCCTTGGCTGACTTGATCTGAATTTCCGATCTTTGCCAAGTCATAGCTGCGATCGCTGGTAAACTGAACTACCGCTAAATCAGCGTCCGGTATCTTATTAATTCGTTGATAATCAAGAGGATACTTTTGTTGATCCGGGGTAACAATGTAATATTCATCGGGCGTAGCGACAACGTGTTTAGCCGTCAGAACAAAGTAAGAATCCCCGGATTGGCCGATAATCACCCCAGATCCGGGATTTTGTCCCTCAATCAGGACAGTTACCTGTTCTGCCATTGCTGACACCTGCTGCTGGTTCAGTTGGGCGATCGCCACTGGCATAGAAATCCCCATCGTCCCAGCAATGACTATTGCTGTCGTAGGTAGATAGAAATTGAAACTCAAAATGCGACTCATATTTTCCTCTGTAAGTGAGTTTAATTTAAGGATGCGATCGCCAAATGCTCAAAAATTGAGCACCTGCACCTGAGTTCCCTTTTTCATAACTTCCAGTTACAAAAATTTGACCATCAGGACTGAAAGCGGCGACGGTTTTTCCTTCGGGGAAAAATAGTCGATTGCCGGTTTGAACATTCCACATCAAGACCGATTCTTCATCCTCAACGGACCCTCCTGCTAACACCAATCGTTGTCCTGAAGGGTCAAAAAATAAAGAACAATTAAATTTAATATGAGTTTTAGGAATGCTCCAGTTTTGGATAATTTCTCCGGTTTGAATATCCCACACAATCACTCGACCCGATGTACTACTATAGGTACTGGTTGCTCTTGGCATTAAGGCGGTGACAACGCTTTTTCTATCCGGACTGAGGGCCACACATCGCACCGTTTGTTTCGCCGGACTATCGAGGGGATATTGCACCGTTTGAATCGGGTCTTGGGTGGATAAATTCAAAATCCTGCCGTGATCCGCATTGGCGATCGCAATCCATTGACCATCAGCACTAAAGGCCAAATCAGTCACTTCATTTTCCAGGGCGATCGCAGTTTTAAGCGTTCCGGTTTGTACCTCCCAGAAATGAATGACATTCTCACCCTCATTTCCCGTCGCAATCAGTTCACCATCAGGACTCATTGCTGTGAAAAAGTTTCCATTAAAACTACGCTGAATGGTCCCCGTTTCTAAATCCCAAACCTGAATAATATCCGGTTCGGCGTCCTGACGATGGAGACTGACTAAAGATTTTCCATCGGGAGTAATATGGACTGTTTTAGTAGGATGACGAATACCTTGATCCCAGGTTTGTTTTAACTCCCCCGTAGACAAATCCCAGACCCGAATTATCCCATCTCCATACCCTGCAATCACCGTCCGATTATCCGGGGCGATCGCTGCGGAAGTTACGAAAAACTCATCATCAATTTTCAAATTCTGCACAGAAAAGAAATTAAATCGAGCATAGGGTAAATTAACCCCAACTTCAGCCGCAGTTTCTAAAAATAGATTCAGGGGAATCCCTAAATTAAACCCTGATTTGATAGCAATTGTATCCCCTGTTTCTGGATTATAAATGGGTTCCCCCTCTGCTCGTCCATGAATGCCAATCAGTAACCCCGTTTCATCAAAAACTGGGCCGCCGCTCATGCCCGATCGCGTCACATTGGTGTACACTAATTCATATCCCTCGTCTGCCGCCCCCATCGCGCGCCCTGAAAGTTTTCCCGAAGTGATTTGAAAAATCCGCTGGGTAATTGCCTGTCCTGGATGCGGCCATCCCGAAATATAGACCCCGGTTCCTTCTGTCGTCGTATCTGAGTTCCCCATCACCGCAATGGGATAATATTCAGAACTGGTAAATTGGGCCAAAGCTAGGTCTAAATTCGGCAGTTTAGTAACCTGGTTATAATCGATTGGATGTACCGTCCCTTCCGGCGTAATAATTTGATAATTATCCTCGGTTGCGAGAACGTGTTTTGCCGTTAAAACAGTGTAACGGTTCCCTTGTTTAGCAATTATAATTCCCGAACCGGGATTTTGACCCTGAATAATTACCGTCATAGATTTGGCAATGGCCGCAATCACTCGCTCATCAACCGTTTCGGGATGAGCGAATGCTGAGGAAAACGCTACAATTGCAGCGCTCAATAAAACAGTAGAAATCCCAGAATACCAGTTCTGAAACATGAGATTCAATGAACGCTAAACGGCAGTTAAGGTTGAGGAAGTTGCCACAATTGAACCGTGCCATTTTGGGCACTACTAACTAGACTTTGACCGTCGCTAGAAAAGGCGAGGGAAAATACCGGACTAAGTTCACCACTCCCCGAATTTCTCACCTCCAAATTTCGCACCCGATTCCCCGTATAAAGGTTCCAAATCTGGATTGTCCCATCACTTCCCGCACTTGCGAGAATATGGCCGTAGGGGTCAATGGCAATACTATAAACTGTTCCCGTATGACCCGTTAACGTCTGTAGCAATTCCCCCGTGCGAAGATTCCATACTTTCACAAGTCCATCGTCTGCACTGGCAGCAGCGAGGAGGTTGCCATAAGAGGATGTAGCAACAGATGTAATCCGGTTAGCATTTCCAGTCAGGGTCTGTAGGACTTCTCCCGAGTCAGGATTCCAGAGTTTGATCGTTTGATCCGTACTGCCACTCACGAGAACGTTGCCATCGGGACTAAAGGACAGTCCATTCACATAGTCCCGATGTCCCTTAAGGGTACGCACTAACGCTCCAGTTTGGGGATTCCAAAGTTTAATGTCCATCTCTTCCGCACTGCCGGACGCCAGAAGAGTGCCATCAGGACGAAAGGCCACCGCTCTCACAAAGGAGCGATCGCCCTGAAAACTTCTCACCAATTCCCCAGACTCTCGGTTCCAGATTTTGACCGTCCCATCCTCACTGCCACTCACTAAAGTTTGTCCATCAGGACTAAAAGTGAGAGCGGTAACCGCGTTGGTATGCCCGGTGAGGGTGCGAATTTCTTGGCCGGTATTGCCATTAGAGAGTTTGATGATGCCATCTTTACTCCCACTGGCGATCGTTCCATTGTCCGGGGCCACCGCCACTGCCAAAACAAAAGCTGAATGGGCGGGGAGACTTAGACTGGCCGGGGCAAAATTATCCCCTAGACGAGGTAAATTGATGCCGCTTTCGGTGGCAAGACTCACAAAAGTATTAATCGGAATCCCCACATTAAACCCGGATTTGACATCCACCGTATCTCCGGTATCGGGATTATAAATCGGTTCCCCTTCGGCCCGTCCATGAATCCCAATTAACCGGCCTTGAGCATCAAATACGGGACCACCACTCATCCCCGAACGGGTGATATTCGTATAAATCAAACCATACCCATCCTCTAACGCGGTGAGAGGACGACCGGAAATGGTTCCTTTTGCCACCTGATAAATTCGTTCTGTAATCACTCGTCCGGGATGGGGCCAACCGGATACATAAATCGTCGCCCCTTCCATTGCGTCATCAGAATTACCGAAATGAGCAACTCGGTAGCGATTGGAACTGGTGAATTCCACCACCGCTAAATCTACTCCGGGCAGTTTTTTGACCGTGCCATAATCGACAGGATAGGTTTGAGCATCAGTTGTGAGAATGGCATACTCATCCGGAGTGGCGATCGCGTGTTTCGCCGTCAGTACCGTATAAGTATTGCCACGGCGCGAAATAATGACCCCAGAACCTGGATTTTGACCATTAATGACAACCGAAACCTCTCGACCCATTGCTGCGATCGCCTGTTCTTCAATCCCCTGGGTTTGGGGCAGGGAAATGGGAGCCTTTGCGACTAAAATTACAGCGCTTACCCCAAGGATCGCCGCTGATAGACCCGCCCTAGACCATTTCATTATATTTGACCTCACCGTTATTGGGGAACATCTCGCCGAGGGACTGGGGGGGTCCGACTTCCCTGGGGGAGTTGAGGATATTCCCCATTTAAATACTTATCAAAGCGGATGTACAAGCGATTGGTTGTTTCCGCGATCGGTCCGGCGGATGCCACCCGAATACGGAACATCCGTTGCAACATTCCTCGGGGATTGCTGCCGCCACTAAGGGGAAACAACATCCCGCTACAAGGCTCATTTTCTCCCGGCGCAACACAGGCAACCAGTTCCCCGTTCATAATCCCACTAGTGATATAGTTAAGCGTCCCGTTGTCATAGTAGGTTTGAAAGCGCGTAGAAACTTCCTCACACTGTTGTTGTGCGTTAATCTCCGGGTCTTTGATGGCATTTTTATCCCAAATCACCATCGGCATTTCCCCATTAGGGGTCCGCGCCATCGTTGCGGGAATTCCTTCAACGGTCCCGCAGAAAAAGCTAGTCGTTTCTACTGGGGGTTCAGGTTGTGCGAGGGTTAGGGTCGCACTCAGAGTCTGGAAGAGGGCGATCGCCCCGACTGTAGCCCCTCGGCTCATGAGTATGAATACTTGAGGAGTCAGAGTTTGCAACCGTGCGATCGCCCCCCCTTGTCCCCGTCGGATTACTGCTGTTAATAATGGCCTTTTCATCAGTTACCGTATCCCCTCTCCTGCACGATCTTAATTTTAGGTTTAACATGAAATCATAGTCTTGTGACTCAAGTCCGTGATCACGGATGTGACTCCAATAGTTCCCACTCTGGCGCGTCCCCAACTCCACCGCCTTGGGACTCATTCCCTCGGCGATTTTCTCCGGACAAATTGAGGACCACTCTCCGGAAGCCCCTGACCCCAAGAAAGGGTGAGAACCCATTGCCGGTCCAGCCCCTGGACAATTCTAATTCAAGTTTTAACAAAGTTTTAAGATTTCTGAGAAGCCTCAGCGATCGGCCCAGAGAGGAACCCAAATGTCACTTGAATCCAGCACTTTTGTTCTATCGCCCTAAGTTCAGGTAATCTGCCTCAAAGGAGCTAAACTCCGGACCCGATGAGTATTTATATTTATTCATATTTTTTTGAAAAACTTAATATAAAAAAGGTTATTTTAATGATAAGATTTGATGAACTTAGCGATAAACCTTTAGCAAGAGGGTAATCGCAAATCCGCATTTTAAACAAGGAGTTGAGTAGAAATGACTATGGATAACGTTACTGTCAAACCCGAAACCCGTAATCATAAAGGATTTTTCGTTCAAGAAGCCTCTTATAAACTGATGGGGATAGAAGATTCTGGCTGGGCGCTGATTTGCGTTGAAAATTCCTGTCACTATGTTGATCCGGACAATTTGGAAGCGGACCCCGAATTAGGGGACGCCCTCGATTAGTTTGAAGTTAAGAAAACTTCACATTCTACCCAGAATAATAAGCTTGGGCGGCTGTCCTGCATTCAGGTACAGCCACATTTTTTTTGGCGCTCAGGGTAAATGAAGGTCTTGGAGTGCTGAGGAACGAGGTGAAGATTTTGCTGACCCCGTAGGATGCCCGATATAGGTCTTTTTAGCGATATCCTTGACTTTTTCAATGATGGTTTTTACAGCATAAAACGGCCTTATTCCAGATTTTCTAAATCGGCTAGATCTTGTAGTCTGCCAGATGCTTTTTTATTCTTTTTTAGATTATCCAGATCGATAAATTGAACCGGAATATCATCAACAATCACCTCAGTTTTTGAACGATAGCAGGTTTCAAAATCAATGCCGTCAGGGGTGGTAATGAGATCAATGCGATTGGGAGGATAACCCAGTTGAATGATTTGGTCAGGGGTTTGAAAGTCTTGGGCAGATAAGCCCAGGCTACCAAAGCCAAATTGCTCAAGGGCAGTTATGATTTTATCGGCATTTTCTGATGACATTTCTACCCAAATATCTATATCTTTGGTGTAGCGAGGGTGTCCATGAATAGCAACGGCATAACCCCCAATAATCAGATAGTTAACTTGATTGGCGTTTAACAATTGTATAAACTCTTTGAAATCTGGGTTCAGCATTGTATCTATATTGATGGTATTCTCGGCGGATTTGTTCTAGGGCTTCAAGACGTTTAACGGGGGGCTGATTTTGCCAGTAGTGAAAATCGCTAGTTTGTTGTTTTTTAGTGGTTTTGTGAATGACTTTTTCCATAGATTTGGCTTAGATTTTAGTGTTTATACAAATAGGTTTGGGAGTAAACCGTTTTTGAATGTTTTGCTTTACTCAATTTTGCGATCAATCGCCATTATGAAATTAGCTGTTTTTTGTGGTTTTAAAAAACAAAAAAATTAACTCTTACTAGCGGTTGCTGAGATATTTGTAACTTACCCAAGCGGTTTTGGCCAATCCACTACACCCTAATTGTTAGCCTGTTTCCCATTAAGAGAAGTATTGAATTACAAACTTAATTGAAGAAGTCACTACCAAACTGAACACTACCCATAAGAAACGAGCTACGATTTGATACGTCAGCTTCTTGTTTGTCCTTTCAAATTCCTCAACGGCTTTTTTATCGCCCCTTGTAATAGAAAATTTAGGATATTCCTCAAGTTTGTCAATTCGTTTGTCTATCCATCTTTCAAACTTAAACCCTAAAAAAATACCGATTACAAAAATCGCTGCCAACAGGATTAGTAATGCATCTAAGCTTTTAATTGAAAGTTGCTCTTGCATCCCAATCAAAGGCATCAAAAAGTCATAATATTGATAGGAGATTATCAACAAAAAAATGGGTGAACAATAGCGAATTATTTCACTTAATAGTTTACCTTTTCTAGCCAGAAAACTGCTTAAAGGATTTGTTTCTGGCAAATCGCGCAATCCTTCATGCCAATTAGCTACAATGTTAATTAATTCGGCAGCGAGAATATCATTCACAAAATCAACTTTACATATGCTCCGTGCTCTTGCCTCCATCAACTCTACAATATCGTCACTCGTAAGAATTAGCTGAAAAATATCTTTGGGTGGAATTTCAGTCCCGATCCTAATTTTCAAGGAATGTCTTTGAGGCAATTGATATCGAGGTAATTTAATGGCAAGATCCCATTTAATAGTAACTGTACGGACTTTTTCATTAACTGTGTCCCAATTCTCTCTTTCAAATTCAGCCCAAGTAAAGTAGTCCTTAATTTTTCTATTGGAAAGAACAAAGTTAATTGATGCAATATCCGAGACTAACTCATGATTGTGAAGTTTAGCAGATATTTGTTCGTTAATACTCCTGATATCTGCCAACTCTAAGTTTTTCTTTCCGGGCAGCAACCGGATTTCAGTATCAGGCTTTGCATTAAGGTGATACCATAGTGACTTGAATTCGTCAAGAGGTATTAACTGCCCGGATTGTTGTGGGACGATACTGGAATTTTCAGGAGTTTGAGAGTCACTCATATCAGTAAAAATACAAAAACTGTGTCTAAGTTATAACATTACTTTTTCTCAAGCAACATCAGTGCAGGCTAACTACTTATTAGACTTAAACTTTCGGCCTAAGATCCCAATTTGGAATGGATAGATAAAATAATTCTGCATACAACGCCAAATTTACTCCTTATGTACAATTTTTATAATACCCTGCTAGAGGTGGATAGGCAAAATTCTTACGGATATTTTAAGGTTTGCTATGTATTCATTCC
>CBFGOM010000140.1:0-17300 GCA_965650385.1 uncultured Oscillatoriaceae bacterium | reverse complement strand
CTTGATGATTTTACACCACCGATTTAAAGGCAAAGGCGATCGCCCAGGAATTGAAATTGTCAAAGAGTATGGCAAGCTGCCACCGGTGGAATGCTTTGCCGGACAGCTTAATCAGGTGTTTATGAATTTATTGAGCAATGCCATTGATGCATTAGAGGATTGGGATAAAGAGCGATCGCCTCAAGAACGTCATCACCACCCCAGTCGGATTACGATTCGCACCACCCTCACCGGAGAGGAGGAGAAAAAAAATGCGGCAATTTGTATTTTTGATAATGGTCCGGGTATTCCTGAACATCTGCGATCGCGCATTTTTGAACCCTTTTTTACCACCAAAGAAATTGGCAAGGGAACAGGAATGGGTCTTTCTATTAGTAAACAAATTGTGGTGGATAAACACGCTGGAACCTTTAAATGTATCTCGGAACCGGGTCAGGGAACTGAATTTTGGATTGAAATTCCCCTTATTCAGGGCAAACCCGCTTTAACGCCGGAAATCGAAGCATCAAACCCTACCCATCTACCCTCTTCTCGGTAGTTTTTTTAACCCAATGGCCGGTTTTTATCATCACAGAGGGAGGGGAAATTGAAGTTTACCCTTCCCTCTGTCATGAGGGTTCAAGGCTGAGGTCTGATAGCATAGAAAAAAGTTATCCTAACAATCAAATGAACTGATAGGCTCAGGGAAAAGCACTCTGCGTAACGATTAACTGCAAAAATCAGTGCAAACCCATCGACTTGAAACCATTCAACCTCTTATAATAAAAAACAATCAGGGAAATTTCAGGATATCAATTGGTCTCAAAATTTAATTCGTGCATCTACTCGATTCAATCCCCAAAGCCAGGGTGGAACAGCAGAATATAGGATGGAGTATCAGCAATGGAACCTTTGCTGAGAGTCACAGGGATAGAAATGGACGTCTCGACGCACGGAGGTAGTTGGATGAAGTCACAACGAAGAACGGCGATCGCCCAGGGTATAACTGAACAGTACACCACGTTGTCTCGGGCGATCGCCCGCATTCGAGACTCCCTGGATTTAGACCGCCTCTTTCAAGCCACAGTGACTGATCTGCGGCAGTTATTAGATGTGGATCGGGTGGGAGTATTTCGCTTAGGACCTGAAGATTACAGCACTTGGGGACAAGTGATTGCTGAAGATGTGCGATCGCCAGCAGAGGCGCTATTGGGAACAGAGTTAGGCGATCGCAGCTTGGCGGAAAACTGTAATCCCTACTATCACTTTGGGGGGATTCATGTCATCCCAAATCTTTCCCAGTCCCCTCTCCCCCCGGACTATCAAGATTTTTTAACCCAATTAAAAGTTAAATCTCACCTGTGCCTCCCCCTCCACCAACACCATACCCTCTGGGGACTCCTCTGGGTGCATCAATGTCAGGAAGCCTGTGAGTGGGAACCGAGGGACATTGAGTTTCTTCGCCTCATGGCTTCTCACTTGTGTCTAGCCCTTGAACGCGCTGAAGAACAGGGGAAATGCCAAACTCAAACCTCACAATTAGCCCAGGCAGCGCGACGAGAACGAGCCTTAGCCACGACGATCGATAAAATCCGGCGATCGCTGGATATCCATACCCTCTTCCAGACTACCACCCAAGAAGTGCGCCAACTCCTCGAAGCCGATCGCGTCGGGGTCTATCGCTTCAACCCGGATTGGAGTGGCAACTTTGTCGCCGAAGCGGTTTCCCCAGGGTGGAATCCCCTCATGGGAAACCTGCCGGATATTGCGGATACTCACCTTCAGGAAACCCAAGGCGGACGCTACCGCGAGAATCAAGCCCTCGCTGTGAATGACATATACAATGTGGGCCATGCTCAGTGCCACATTGAACTGTTAGAAACGTTTCAAGCCAAAGCTTATATTATTGTCCCCATCCTGGTGGGAGAAACCTTGTGGGGATTGCTGGCTGCCTATCAAAATTCCGGCCCTCGTCATTGGTATGAGTATGAAGTGGAGTTACTCAGTCAAATCGGTACTCAGTTTGGCGTCGCCTTGCATCAAGCTGAAATCTTTGCACAGTTAAAGCAGCAAAAGGAAGAACTCTCTCTCACCTTACAGAACTTGCAGCAGGCTCAAAGTCAACTGGTCCAGAGTGAGAAAATGGCGAGTCTCGGTCAGTTGGTGGCGGGAGTTGCTCATGAGATTAATAATCCCGTTAATTTTATTTATGGAAATCTCACGCATATTACGGATTATGCGCGAGATTTACTGGCGTTGGTTGAACAGTATGAAGAATATTATCCTCATCCTCATGAGGCTATTCAACAATTGAGTGAGGAAATTGAATCGGAGTTTTTGAAGGAAGATTTACCCAAGATTTTAGCTTCGATGAAAGTAGGAGTGGAACGGATTCGGGGGATTGTTTTATCGTTACGAAACTTCTCCCGGCTGGATCAATCGGAGAAAAAGCGGGTGAATCTTCATGAAGGGATTGATAGTACCTTATTAATTTTGCAACATCGGCTGAAGTCTAAAGGGGACCGGCCCTCTATTCATTTAATTAAAGAGTATGCACAGTTGCCGTTGGTGGACTGTTATGCAGCACAAATTAATCAGGTTTTTATGAATATTTTGAGTAATGCAATTGATGCTTTGGAAATGCGCGATCGCGACCGTACCCCGGAACAAATTCGTACCAATCCTAGTTGGATTAAAATTACCAGTGAATGGGTAGAGAAGGATGCTTCTGCTATTAGTCCAGGCGATCGCCATTCTAATGAGAAGAAGAATTCGGACTGCACCACCAGTAGCGGGGTGGTGATTCGGATTTGCGATAATGGTCCGGGAATTCCCGAGGGGGTGCGGCTGCGAATTTTTGACCCGTTTTTTACCACAAAACCAATCGGTTCCGGGACCGGTTTAGGCTTATCCATTAGTTATCAAATCGTCGTGGAAAAACACGGGGGTTCTTTGACTTGTCTTTCCCAACCAGGACAGGGGACTGAGTTCCGAATTGAAATCCCGACTGAGCCGCTGACGATGACATCTCAGGCTGCATAATCTACGGGCTCAGGCCCAATCCGCCCTCAAAGCCTCAGTTTAGGCGCAAGGAGAACCCCTACTGCCTCAAGCCAGCGTTTCAGTCTTGATTGTATTTTATAGACACAACGCGGGTTTAATGTCAATCGCATCCTTTCGGATGTTTATCGACCTTGGAAAAGTTATGATCAAAATTAATCCGTAAAAATTTCTCAATAAAAATACATGATTCTTGATGGTGGAATTTTTCGCCTCAATTTTCTGGGTTTTTAGTGCGATCGGAAAAATTCATCGGTCCAAATATTCGCTGAGTTGCCTAAAATTAGAATATAGACCGGCACGGGTGAACAGGGTATCGTCCATAGAGAGGACTGCAACCACCCACCCCCAGACAGGAAGCCGCTTAACGGAACTGACCGGGACAGCAAACTAAAGACCCCATCCCATCACAAGGAGTATTGTCTGATGGTAGTATCTACCAACAAAAAACCGGCTGCCAACTTAGAACCGAAGCGTCCACAAAAGCAGCCCCCAAAGCACAACCACTATGGCTTTCAGGATTTCTTTTCATTTCACCCCGACACCGGGATTGTCACCGACTGGAATGAGGGACGAAATACCTTTACCAGTGAAGACTTTATTATTGGCTTAGTTGAAGGGTTAGAAGAAGAAGTCGGCAGTGCTGCCTCGGTGATTATGTACACCATTGGCTGCGAATGGGGAACCAAAGATGCTGAATTTTTCAAACGGTGGTTTGAGAAAGAATATCAGCGGGATATCCGCCAAGCAAACCTGATGTTCTTGCTTGAAACCTGGTGGTGGCCCTTTACCGCCCAAGGGTGGGGACGCTGGGAAGTCGATCTGAGCGATCGCAAACATGGATTTATGTTTATCAACCTCTTTGATTCTGCCGTCGCCCGCACCCTCGGCGATGTCGGCAAACCCGTCTGCTACATCTACGCCGGTCTATTTGCCGGATTCTTTACCTGCTTGGTCAACAAACAGTTAAGCTGTATTGAACTGCAATGCTACTCAATGGGTGAAACCTATTGTAAATTTTTACTCGGCAGTCAGGACCGCATCGATGCCGCAGCCTTCTGGCAAAATGAAGGGGCCACTGCTCGGGATATTCAACAACGATTAGAAGCCGGAGAACGCTTGCGATGACTAACGGCAAATCGTTATTACAACTGTCCGTCCAAGAATTTTTTAGTCAATGCAACTGGCAAGGACAACCCTTAACCCAGGGTTCTACCGGACAACCCACGGACCCCGCCTCCCGGTGGACCTTGGTCGTTGGGGATTATTTCCGCCTTCTGCCTTGGGAAGGGACTCCAGAAGTTGGTTCCGTTCCCAAACCCTCCTCGGCTACGGGGACCGCCTCCTCATCGGAAGAGGAAGTCACCCTGATTGATTTACTGGAAGCCTTTTAAAACGTTTTACCGGGACTGAAGTTGCGACTCTAAACCCAGACTTTAGTCCCCATTCAGAAACAGCAGATTCTCATCCCATCGGCTGTTTTTCTGAAGATTATCCCATCCTCAAATTCAGGTCAGAAGACAACCATGCACCCCGAGATTGCGCGACTGCTGGAGCAAGCTGAACAGCGTTATTTACAGACCAATGAACTCGAACTCTTTCGACGCTATGCGGTCTCTTTAGCGAGACGTATGGAGGCTTATGAAATCCTTCGAGACAAAGAAGAACAGATTTTTCAACCCGTAGCCGATCGCCTCGTCGCCGCCTTTCCCAATGAACGTCAGGACCTCCTAGAGCGATCGCTCAAACATTGGCTGTTGATTAGTCGCTACTGCGGGACTGCCATGCTCTTAAGTGACCCCGACTTCCTTGCCTTACGCCTAAAAGATTGGATGACTGGGTTCGTGCAAACGCACCAAACCCAAACCATCGAACGCACCCTGTATGACTTATTACTTCAAGGGGTCAAAGCTGAACTCTCCGATAAACACTTTCCCCTGATTCAACCCTTATTTGAGAAAGCTAAAGCCCTGTTATTGGAGGAAGAGACTCAACCCCAGTAGTCCACCCTCCAACTTCTTGAAAATATTGCTCTCACCGTCAATTTCTAAACATAACCCTATGATTTCTATTTCCAACCTGCTGAAAGAACAACAACTCCCCGGCAATTATTTTGCCTATGACGTGTATGTGAAAGGGGACTTAGAACTCGGACTCCTAGAAAATCGCCGAGGCGATCGCCTCCTCGCCCTCCCCGAAACCTTAATTTCTGCCATCTATAGCGGACTCGAACATGAAACCGGATCCGCCGCCCGCATCGTCCTCTTCAACTGCGGTAAATGGTGGGGGAAAAACTTTTATGTGAGATTTTGTGAAGAAATTTCCGATTACTATGGAAAACCGATTTCCCAAATGGAAATGGTGCAATTCATTCAATGCTTCCAACAATTTTGGAAAACAATGGGGTGGGGGAACCTTGAATTAAATCAAGACCATTATCAAGATGGATTCCTCATCATCATGGTCAAAAATTCTCCCTACGCCGACCAAGCCCCCAAGTGGAATCGCCCCGTCTGCTTTTTAGAAGGGGGAATCTTAACTGCCTTTTTTAGTCAATTAACAGGTAGAGACCTCCTCTGCGTCCAAACCACCTGTGAATCACTAGGGTCGGACAGCAACCGTTTCATCCTCGGCTTAAGCGATCGCATCAAACCCGCAGAACCTTGGGTCCTAGAAGGCCAAACCCACGAAACCATCCTCCAAAACCTCTGCAAACCCCCTCAATAACTCCCCCATTCATCGTAAAAACTTGAGTTGTTCTAAGACCCCTCGGGTTTATGAACGACGGCGGGAAGGCAGCAGGTGAAACTCGACCCGACTCCGGGCTGACTTTCTACGGTAATATTACCGCCCATCATTTGACAGAAATTCTGACCGATCGCTAACCCTAAACCCGTCCCGCCATATTTGCGCGTATATTTCTCATCCGCTTGGACAAACGGCTGAAAGATTTTCTCGATTTGTTCCGGTGTCATACCAATCCCGGTATCACTTACGGTAAATACAAAGATGGCTGCATCCGGATTCGGGTCCGGTTCTCCCGTGGGGGTAACCGCCTCAATTCGGTCTACAGAAAAGGTAATTTGTCCATTATGGGTAAACTTAGCGGCATTACTCAGGAGATTGAGCAGCACCTGCTTGACCTTGGTGCGATCGGCGGTCATCGTCCCCAGTTCATCCCCATACTTAATTTCCAGTTGATTGCTATTTTTGAGGATAGACAATTGGGTATTGCTTTGGACTTCAGCAATCAGGGCAGTCATATTAAACCGTTCTAAATACAGCTTGGTATGACCCGCTTCAATTTTAGAAATATCCAGAATATCACTAATAATAGTCAGCAAATTCAAACCCGACTGATGAATTTGGTCTAAATCTGAAACAAACTCTTCTAATCCATCTTCCTGAGCTTGATCTCGCAAGAGGTCACTGTACCCCAGAATTGCATTCAGCGGCGTTCGCAACTCGTGACTCATGGTAGCCAGAAACATACTTTTAGCATGACTCGCTGCTTCGGCTGCTTCTTTGGCCTGTTCTAATTCTAATTGAGTTAATTTATTCGCGGTAATATCCCGAATAATTGCCAAGACTTGTTGAGGACCGCTGACTACCATGCGGACTTCAAAATACCGGCGGGTTTCCTGAATAAACCAATCATACTCAAACACCTGAATATCATCAGTTTCTAGGGCAAGATGGACATATTTTAAATAAAGACGGGCTAATCCTGGGGGTAAAATACTGTCGAGATTTTGAGTTAATAACTCTCCGGCAGGCCGCAGGAGGGTATCGCCCCTTCCTCCTTTAAAATCCATGAAAGTGCCATCTTGACTAAATTGCAACATTAAATCGGGAATGGCCTCTAAAAGGGCGCGATTTTTGGCTTCACTTTGGTGCAGGGCTTCTGCACGCTCCTCTAGGGTGGCGATCGAGGTTTTGAGCTGCTCGGTCATGCTATTAAAGGATTCCGCCAGGAGAAATAGTTCATCATGGCTGCCAACCACGATGGTTTGATCCAGGTCCCCTTCGGCAAGGCGCTCAGTGGCGGCGGTCATTTCCTGAAGAGGTCGGGTGATGGAACGCGCCAACAACAAGGCGAAGAGGGTGCCCGCAAAGGAGGCGCTCAAGGCGGCGATAATCCCTTGATTGCGAATGGCTGCCATTTTTTCCCGCAACTCAGCAGTGGAGAGGCCAATACTGACGGCGCCTAGGAGTTGCTCGTTTCGGATGACGGCTTTCCCTGCAATGAGGCGATCGCGTTGCCATTCAAAAACTGTCTGGTTACTGTTAATTAAAGTCACGCCAAAGGCATCCGGTTCGGTATTGTAGCGCCCAATATCATCGCTATAGATATTGGCTATAATTCGTCCATCGGTGCCATAGATGCGGCCTACGACCAAAATTTGCTCATTGCCGAGTTGTTCCAGGATTTCTTCTAAAAAGGCACCCTGTTGGTTCCGGAGTGCATGAGCAGTGGTTACGGCTAAGGTTGTCAGTACGATCTCCGCTTGATTTTCGAGCTCACTCTGAAAATTTTGTTGGGTTCGGCGAAGGAAAAGCCCGGTGACGCTCCCCACGGTGAGGATTGCTAACGTGGTCATGGCTAACGTTAGTTTACTGGCAAGGGAAAGACCTTTTTTCCTGTTAAAGATAACCATGCCACTTACCTAGGGTTTAGCCTTGCATATAACTCCGGCATTTCGATTTGACATCGAGGAGCAGCCCATCTCTCAAGTTGAACAGTTTTGGGAAACTGGGGGAGTTGAGTTTGGACCTTCTGGTTAGGGAGTATATCAAGATGGGGAGAAGTGATCCAATCCAGGACAAGGGGCCGATCGCCGTTGGTTTTTGGGACCGTGGGGACCGGGGACGGCGAGAGGGTTTGGGACGATGCGGGTACGGATAGACAACCCCAATTGCTCGCCGTGGCGATCGCACTCACCTGCGCGATTGTTCTAAAGTCGGTTTTGAACATGAGGTTACGGTTTGGGTTTGCACAGCGATGGTGGATTAAGAACTCAATGGTATTATGAAATGTTCGCTGACCCATGCCCTAGAGGAGCGATCGGGATTCTGTTGATTGAGAGTCCCTGAATCACAAGGGGCACAGATGCGCGATCGCCACTCGATGAGCGTTTGAGTGCCATCCCTGTTGTTTCCCCACACAAGGACGCTCGGGTTTGGACGAAGCAAGTGGTCCCCACAGAAGCGCCTTGAACCGAATTGATCACAGGGAGGCAGACAAGGGGGCTTTTTCACCCAATTGTTACTCATGAGTCACTTTCTTTGGGCCACCAACCCGGTTTCTTGTCCTATGTATCTCATCCTGTACCGATGCCCTAGATCATCAACCGGAGCTCCTGTCAGCTTTGAGGTTCTAACTTTGGGGCGATGGCGAGTAGTTCTGCTCACTGATTACCCTGAATCCCATCACATTGACTGCCCTTTTAAGTCAATCCGATGCAAAATACTTAAATTACTTGCTCATTCTACCAAATCCCTTAGACCCGATGTCTAGTGGATCAAGCCCTCCATAATTTTAGGGGTTTTTCAGGGGTCCAAAACAATTTTAGAAGAACTCAAGCTATGCCGTTAAAAACGAGTTTAAGTTGGCTTACGAATTCTGAACCCTGATAGAGGAGTTTGTGATCCCCTGAACTCTAAATGATCCTCCTCAATCCCCCTTGGACAGGAAGTCTTTGACCCCTGAACTGGAACTCAATTCCTTGAGAAATGCTATACCAGTTCCGGGTTAAATTTGCTGGGATTGACAGGAAATTCGATGCACCCTTCTGGACAGAACGATCCCGGGAAACTGAGGGTAGGAGTCCATCGATAAAATCTACAGGAGGGATAGGGGTGATGCACAGATCCCCAGGATAGCGATCGCACTCAAAACCCTGCGCCTGACTTGTTACCAACAGCGATCGCCATCCCCCTCAAAGACTGGCCCATGCTTCCTGAGAGTCCCTTGCTCTGTCTCCCACACCCCCTCAGCTTAATTATACTTTTCTACTGACCAGGCTACATTCTGGGGGGGTTTGACAATTACGGGGAGACAGACTGTGAAGGTTGAGCCTGTATCCGACTGACTGTCCACAAAAATTTTACCCCCCATCAACTTACAAAACCGTTGACCGATCGCCAACCCTAAACCCGTCCCGCCATATTTGCGCGTGGTGGAGGGATCAGCTTGGGCAAATGCCTTAAAGATATGCTGCTTCTGTTCTGGGGTAATTCCAATTCCCGTATCTTTCACCCGAAAAATTGCATATTCAGTTGCGTTTACTTCCTCAGATTCTGCGGGAGATTCCACCGGAGAGAGTACCGGCGATGAAGTAGGCTCATCCTTCGGGGTTCTGTCCTTTCTAATCTTTTTCACGGACATAGAAATCATCCCTGATTCCGTAAATTTGGCCGCGTTACTCAGTAGATTTAACAACACCTGCTTGACCTTGGTGCGATCGGCATACATACTGCCCATATTGCGCGGGCATTGGATTTCTAACGTATTGCCATTTTTCTGGACTAACGGCAAAACTGTGGTTTGCACTTCTAGCAGTAAGGTAGAAATATCAAAAGTTTCTAAGCATAAGGTCATTTTCCCAGCTTCTAGCTTGGAAATATCCAGAACATCACTGATAATTCCCATCAGATTTTTTCCAGCTTGTCTGATTTTATCCAAGTCAGAAATAAAATCTTCATAGCCTAAATCTTCGGCCTCTTCTTCCAACAAATCCGTATAACCAATAATTGCATTCAGGGGAGTTCTCAGTTCATGACTCATATTGGCAAGGAAGACACTTTTGGCATAATTCGCGGCTTCAGCGGCTTCCTTGGCTTGTTGCAATTCAAATTGAGCTAATTTACCTTCCGTAATATCCCGAACAATAGCCAGCACTTCATCTTGTCCACAAACCGCGAAGCGTGCTTCAAAATGGCGACGCTTGCCGTTGATAAACCACTCATATTCAAACACCTGAATTTCTCGGGTTTGTAAAGCGCTATTAACGTATTTTAAATAAAGATCCGCCAGTTCTGGTGGAAAAACTAATTCCACACTTTTTTGTAACAATTCTCCTTGGGGTTTTAAGATAGTATCCCCTCTTCCTCCTTTGTAATCAATAAAAGTGCCATCTTCGCTGAATCCAAACATCAAATCAGGAATTGCCATCAGCAAGGCTACATTTTTAGCTTCGCTTTGATGCAGATCTGCGGTGCGATCGGCCATGTTTTCAAATAGCTCGCGGAGGCGATCGCTCATGGTATTGAAGGAGTGAGTCAGCAGACCGATTTCCTCATAGGCCGGAATTTCAATGGTTTGGGTGAAGTCTCCTTCGGCAATCCCTTCTGTGGCGGAACCCAACTGATACAAAGGTCCGGTAATTGACTGGGCCAGTTTGCGGGCGACAATCACCGCTACAAACCCGGTAACCAGAATGGCGACCAGTCCCGTGGCGATCGCGACAAATATTTGTTGATCTAACAGGGACGTAGACAGCTCAATCCGGAGGGCCGCCACAGGGTTCCCTTCTACGATGACCGCTTTCCCCGCAATCAACCGGTTATTCTGCCAACGAAATAGCGTTCGATGGGTCTCTAGCAGTTGCGGAACAAAGGAGTCTGCTTCTGGGTTGGCTTCCGCCTGGGGAGAATCCTCAGCGATTACTTGTCCGTCGGTTTGATAAATCCGCGTAGAAAGGGCGATTGCTCGTCGCTGGTTCTCCTCTACGAGGGTTTGCAGAAACTGTTCATTTTCCCCAGTCACCGCATTGCCGACACTAATCGACATAGCCTCCAGTAACTGATCGGCCTGTTGTTCCAGTTGTTTGCGCAGAGTCTGTTGCTGACTCCAAATCGAGATCGCTGTAATGGTCGCCATCGCGACAAGGGTTAAAGTCGTGACAGAGACGGTAAGCTGGGTGGTCAGGGACCGTTTTTTTCCGATGAATTTTCCCATGAAAATGATTTGTTTAGACCCGCCTAGACCCCACCTGGGAATGTCTTGGGGTCAAGACAAACAGGGCGGGGCTTGAATTGCCTCTATTATGAACTTTTTTACCTTTGATTGCTCGACTTCGATAAACACCCTTGCGAATGGTTATAAGCGAATTTGACAGCTTTGACGTCAATCTGTTATATTTATTTACATTTTCTAACGGGTTAGAATTCTTACAAAATTGTAAAAATCCCGTTTTTTAAGGGGGTTTGAGGGATTGCTCAGGAATTTGGCATTCGGGTTGATTCTCTTGATATTAGAAAGACTGACCATCAAGTTTCAAGGGCAATACCCCTCTTTTGGGGTGCTCAGAGCAACCCGATCTAAAAGAGGGGTATTGCCGAAGTGAGGAAACAATTCTTGAAGCATCAGGGAGTATCTAGGGAACAGAGTTTAGGTTCCGGCTAAGGATCAGGCGGGTTAACCTGAATCCTGAGCAGGATTGTCCGGTGGGGTGCCGTGGGGGATGTCATCGCATCTGGAGTCCGAAGGCTGGCGATCAAGCAAACCTGTCGCTTTCCAGGCCCAATAAACTGTAAAGGCCCTACCCAATTCTTGAAAGGCTTTTTCCAATTCTTGTGATGACTGAATCGATTCGGGAGTGGTGGGAGTGGTGGGGGTTTGTTGTCCGTTCATGGGGGTTAATCAGGAGTAAAGTTTAGATACTTCTACAATCCGCGATCGCCAAAAAAATGGCTGTGATCTAACTCAGCATCAAGTCAATCGGCGATCGCAATGCTTCCCAAAACTTTCGCCTTCTGTCCTCATCGTCTTACCGTCCTCCCCGCATCCAAGTTTCCTGGATCATCCGTTCCTCGGGGGGAATCGCACCCCGCGGTTTGTCCGGTGTGTCCTGCTGTTGAGCGCAATCAAATTTGGGGTCTAAATTAGCATTGTCTGCCGTTGTATCTACTTGAAAATCCAAAGATTGAGGGGGTTCCTTAGCCTTGGAAAAATCAACGGGTTTGGGTTCAGTTTCACGCATGGTTAAGCTCATAGGATGTAAATCAAAAATTAAACAACAGAGACCCCAAATAAAAAGACGTCTCTTGATTTATAAAAACCCATCTCAAAATTGCTAAAGATTATTGAGCAATGACTTTATTTTTGATAAAAAATAATAAAATTTCCTCTACCCAAAGGAAGAAATGAGAAACCGGAAAAATAGCGGGTTTTGATCGGGTGAGTTCCGAACGAACCCCCTAAATTCCCGTGAGAAAGGGGGACTTTGATCTGCTAAGTGAACCTCAATCCCTTGAGAAAGGCTATATTTCCTGTAGAAACCTAGGAAGCCCCTCCTACTCGGGTTGTTATCGCAAAAATTGCCCATAACAGAGCAGTCGGGGGAGTTATACTTCCCCGACTGCTCTTTCTCACTGATTATTTAACCGAGTGTCACACCACACTCCGCCCAAATTGGGGCAAAATTAGAACCATTAGAAGCGATAACCCGCGCCCACCAACAGGCTAAAAGCGGCTTGATCCGTATTTCGATAAGCATCAAAAGCGACTTTGGCATCTCCAAACAGAACGACATTTTCCTGAAGGGCTGCCTCCACTCCGGTGGCAAGGGTTAAGGCATCTTGGTTACCCAACGCTGTTTGTTGACCGCGATCGGTGATGAAAGAATAACCCCCGCCAAAGTATAAATTAGCGTTATTCGTCACGGGTACATCGAGCGATAACATCGGGACCAATGCTGTCGCATTATTATTAATCAAGGCCGATCCACGCACAGATAAGGCAGAATTAGGAACTTGATAACGACCTTGGACGTTACCGCCATAGCTTTCACTGCCTTGTCCCTCATCCCAGTTGTGAACGTTACCACTGAGACCCGCACCGATATAGTGACCCGCCATTCCTTGCTTGCCGGTTAAGGATTGTAATCCTTCGGCATGAGCGGCACTGCTGGAGAGGAGTGCAGGGATGATCATCACAACGGACAAAGCAGACCGAGTTACAACAGACTGAAGAATTCGTTTCATAAGAGTCGGTTGGTGAATGAAATCTTGACAACCGTTGATACTTTGACTGTAGGGGGTGATTGTCTTACTCTGGGGAGGGGATGTGGAAGTATTTAAAGTGACTGTTACAGTGTCGGTGTGTCTGAGCGGATATTTCCCAGAACGAGAGCAAAATTAGCAGGCGCTGTGAGGATTTGAGTCAAATCATCACCGGGCGATCGCCAGCGGGTATAAGGGGGAAAAATCCCCCTAATCCAGACAGTCTGTAAACTGGCAAGTCAACGGGAACTCTGCGATTTTTTCGGAGTCCTTTTCCAATGCGATCGCACCTCCAAGAGAATTCTCTCCCTAGAAAAAAGTCGGCTGAGTTACCTACCTCAACTGCACCGACCTATCCGGATCAAAACTCGGCAACTCCAAGCCTAAACGGAAGGACGATTGACCACCACTTTATCCAGTAATTTTTGCTGAGTAATGTAACCAAGTTCATAACAATATCCGGGCAACACATCTAATTTCTGCCGCACTCGTTGACACGCTCTACTGCGTCCGAACTCCGTCGGTTTGCTCATCACCCAGTTGACATGAGCTTCTTTATTCAGCGCCTTCCGGATTTTCACAATCTGCTTGATTAATTTCCGGGCTTTTTCCGCATCATCACTCTCTAAATACTCCCATTGGCCGTAATTAGACACCGCATATTTATGGGATTTGTCCAATAAATAATGCAGGGCTTTAAAGAGCAACTTCAGGTCCGACTTCATCAGCATTTCCACCTTTAAAGTCTTCTGCATGATTTCCGGGTCACTCATGGTGACAAATTTTTGTAAATCGCAGAACTTGTATTCTAAAGCTGATACTGCTTTATAGATGTCATCCAACGTTCGGTCAATTTCCTCGGAAATCACTTGTTGTTGTTCCGGTAGAAACAGAGTCCCTTGATGAGCGCGATAGGCAATGCCTTCTAATACCGGATAGTCACAAATCCCGGTTTTACGATATTGGGAAGTAAATCGAGCAATCAGGCGTTCTTCATACCGTTCTTCTTTAGAGGGGTTGGGGCGATGGCGATTTAAGTTCATTTGGCGAATGGTTTCTAACCACTCTCGCACTGCTGCTTCTACCTCGGGATTATGAGAAATTTTGGTGTTTCTACCCCGCGCATGAGCAACGGTAATATAACAAGCAGTGAGACTCGTAATCGTCGATAGAAAAAAGAAAAATAACGAAAATCCTAGGCGGGAAAAATTGAGGGTGACTAAATTTCCGAAGAAGTTACTAGAGGCGAGGCGAACTTCTTCAACCCCGGAGGTAATTTCTCCATACTCGTTAAAATAGCGGCTAAAAACTAAGGGTAATTCTCGGTTGAGAAAAATTAGGTCATTTCCGAGGTCATTGCGAGTTTTTAGCTTTTCTTCCCAGTCTTCTCGAACGGCAAAGGTTTCGCTACGAAGGCGATCGGCTTTTTGACAGAGGGGAAGATTTTCTTCAGGGACAAGACTCCAATCCCGTTCGCGATCGGCTACAGACCCATTTGTTTCGACATAGAGGGAATCCCAACGCGGATCGGTACGCGGAATTTGGGATAAAAGCTGGAGGTTTTCCTGACATTGTGCAAAGGTGCGTTCGTAGGCGTCGGTATTGGGTTCGACTTGGCGAATTTTACGGTCATGTTCTTCGATTAATTCTTCGGCCAGTTTATAGCTTAAAGCGGGACGGTTGTTAATGAGTTCGGAACCAATTCCAGCGACGAAAGATTGCAGAATACTCATCAGTAAAAATCCCGCAAACCCCACTTGCGCCCAATATTTTTTACCGGGTCTATGTCCAGCCGTAGCCGTTCCGGCGAGGTTGGTCCAGTTGAGGAGAATTAGGTTTAAGACAAACCCGGCAACTGGGGCTACCCAAACACTTCCTATCCCTTTAAAGGCAAATAACAGAATAGGGAAGTTAGTGATAGCATTAATTAAGGTGGCACCGGAGACGATATCTGCGGTAATTTCTGAATCCCGGCGAACATCTCTGGGGACAAAAGCTTCGCCATCAAAATGCCGGGGGTTAGCTTGGAGAAAGCCTAAAACGTAAAGAATGGGGGGTTTGGGGTTGAGGGAATAGTATAAATTCCAAAACCATCCTTGCCGTCTGGAGCGTTTAACAAGTCCTACATAGTCGGGATTTTTTTCTAACCATTGAATTAATAATAAATCATCGCTGAGTGATGCTGAAGGGCGATGCGATCCATTCAGCGGGTCGAGTTCATTAGAGCGCAATAAATCGAATTTGTCGCTTTTCATAGAAAATGTATGCCTACCGAAAAAGTGTCGGGAAACCCTGATTGCAGTGGGGGTAAGATCAGCAGAATTCTAAGGGTCAGATTATTAGCAACTCAGATTGCGATCGCCCCGGGGAGTAGGAGAGGGCAAATCTTGAGGAGCGGAACAGTTTGAGCCCAATATGCAAGGGATCACAGAATCGGGGTTATCTTTTGAATGCCATACAAGAGAACATATTTCCAGCTAAATTGTGGCAATCGGTAATGCATACAGCGGTTTTTAGTTGAGAAGTGGGCAGATGGATTACCAACTGGGGTTGGCAAATGCTCCGGTTGGCAGCAGGTCATGCTTATTGTACTAAAGCAAACCGCTGGTTGTGGGAATTTTGGACAAACTCTGCTGAAACTCTTACCCCAGAACGGGAATAGGGTTTTTTGGGGCGATCGCGCTCGCTACCAATTAGGGTCCTTTTTCCTCATCAGGGTCCTTTGACCCTCCCTGACCCCATCGGATTCTCCCCTGGGGATTGGCAAGAACCGGCAGGAATGGGGGCCTAAATTGACGGGTTTCTAGCCGCAAAGACCCTTCCGGAAACTATCACCCAATTTGGACTTTTTAATATGGAACAATGCTGTCAAATTACTAACAATAATCAACCCTGATTATAACAAGATTTTTAAAATAATTTGTGATATTTATTGTTTTGCAAAAACTATATTTTGAAAACATAAAATAGGCAATCAATCTAACGTTTTTAAACCCATTAAAGTAACAGCTAAAATTCCAGGGAAGCTTATCCTGTTGATGATCGCCAACGAAAACTGAAATGGGGTTTCTGTCTCGTGTTTTCAGAAACCCCAGGCTTCTGGGTTGATAGCGATCAGTGGTCTGTAAGAGTAGAATAAAAATTCAGAATAGAATTACCAGTCCCAGTCCTAGCTTCCCTTATTCGATTGCTCTTTCTACCCAATCCACGATCGCTTGATTGACACATTCTGGACTTTCATCATAAACCACATGACCGGCATTGGGAATGGTTACTAATTGAATATTAGGATTTAATCTAGCCATTTGCATTGCACTTTTAAAAGGAACAATCCGGTCTGCTTCTCCCCAGAGTAATAAAATAGGGAGGGTTAATCCGGGTAATAAGTCTTTGAGAATGGGGCTATATTCCGGATCGCTACGGGTGAGGGAGAGGCGATAAAAAACTTGCAATGCCCCCCGATCGCGTGCAGGGTTGGCAAAGAGTTCGACTAATTCATCATCGACTAATTCAGGATTTTGATAAATTTTTTGCAGAACAACCCGTAATAAACCCGGTTGGCGGACTATTTTAAAGAGCGGCCATAATAACAGGGGAGATGAGAAAAATTGCTCGATCGCTCTCGCCCAAGCGGGGGGTTGTCTTGGTTGGGGATCCGGAAGGGTGAGCATGACTAATCCTTGGGCCATTTGGGGATAGGTTGCCACGGTTGTTAAAGCAATTAATGCACCCAGAGAATGGCCGATGACCACAGCGGGTTTTGCAATGAAACTCCGCCAAAAATCATAGACTAATTCTGCCCATAAACTGACACGATAATTGGCGGAGGCTTTTTCGGAAGCACCAAAGCCTAAAAAATCTAGGGCGTAAATAGTATGATGTTCGCTAATTGGGCTTAAATTGAACCGCCATTGTCCCAAGGAAGACCCGAATCCATGTAAGAAAATTAAGGGAATGGCATTTGCTTTTGCTTGAGGCGATCGGATGTAGGTGTAACGGATTTGATATCCGCGCCAAATCCAATCCCGTTGAGCGCCGAGGGGGGGTGAGTTGGGTTGCGATCGCATGGTTCGGTTCTGAGTAGGGAGAATTGGGAGATAGGGGGGATGGGAGTATTATTCTATCAGGTTGGCAATTTTGAGGGACCGGGCCTCCAGTCTGTTACAAACTGTCATGAATTTGGGGTGCGTCAAGGGGTATAGTAAAAGCGATCGCCTCTTTGCGCTTTTGAGGAATCGTTGTTTTGTCAAAACTCT
>CBFGOM010000139.1:0-17384 GCA_965650385.1 uncultured Oscillatoriaceae bacterium | reverse complement strand
ATTCTAGCCCGGTTTGGCGTCAAGGGCGATCGCCCGGGAACCCTGGTCCCGGTGGCATCAACGGAACAATCCCTAACCGTGGCAACTCCCGCCTCGGCGATCGCCACTTCTCGTCCGGTGATTGAAGGAATTGCCACCTTGCTGCAAACCCGGAGTTTAGTTTTAATCAGCGATCGCAACCAAATTTTAGATATTCTCACCCCAGTCCAACAGCAACACTTGCAGGCCAGAATCGAGGGGGAACTGGCAGCAGCAGCTTACGACCTGGAACCAAAAAGCTTGTCATCCCAGACAACCCATTCAGTCCTCGCGGGTTCGCCATCCCCAAACCAGTTACCGCCGGTTAAGCGGTTGCGTCGGTTGCGTCAACTGATTGCCGGATCTCAACCCGTTGCCTTCAGCAATTTATTGGACCGGAGTTTAGCGAAAGTTGGGGATTTGTTGCAACCCTCGGCCCTCGTGTTGCAACCGGATGGGGTGGGGGAAGTTCCTGTCTCCCCTCGCCATCCGGGTCAGCCTAAAATTGAATCCGTCTTATTAAAGATGGATGCAGCAGTAGCGAGATGGGAAGGGATGGCATTACCCCAGGGAGGAACCCTCAGCGAAACTGTCACCGATCGCGGCGAGTCTCTGCTGAAGGGGATTCAAACCCTGGCGATCGCCCTCGTCACGGACCCCCAGCAGGACACTACGGATTCTGATCTCTCCCCTGAACAGCAATCCCTATCCTTGCAAATGCAACGGTTGATTCAATCGGCAGTAGATTATTTCTTCGGGGCTTCAGATCAGGCTTTAACGGGAAGCAGCGATCGCCCGTTGACTCAGAGTGATGTTTCGTTGAAAGACTTAGCACAAACGTTTGAAAATGTCAAGCCTTTATCTGGAAATTCTGAGGCGGCGATCGCTCAGTTGTTGAGTAACCCAGAATTAGACCCCTTGCCCGACTCCGTTTGGGGAGTTGAGGCCGTGGAACAATTCTTGAACCCCCCCTATCCGACCAGCCGACGAATGGGGCAGCCCCAACCCGTCAGCAAACCCTCCCGCAGCAAATCGACCAAAGGAAATCACTGCCGAGTCCAACCTCAGCGATCGGTGTCCCGGAGTGCAGTCCACCCCACCCCAATGGTAACCGTTGAACCTACCTCACGGGTTAGCCGTCCTAGTCCCGATGTTGACTCTCCCATGCGATTGCCACCCCAAGTCCAAACCCCGCCCAAAAGCGACTGGATCGACGTGGAAATTGCCGAATTTGAGTACATGATGCACCCTTTAGAGCAAGCGTTGAAGTGGTTCGATCAGATCCTCGTTTGGCTGGAAGATAAACTGATTCAAGGGTGGCAATGGGCGCGGCAACAACTGTTTAGTTAAAACCCTGCACCCTGTTCTAAGTTAAAACCCGCACCCTTAAAGGTGCGGGTTTTTATAGACCTTTGACAACCAGATTCCGGATGAATATCCAATTCGGGATTGCGGGGAAGTTGGGGAACGAGCGATCGCCAACTGACGTCCCCGACGGCAGGGCGCAGGAAACCCAAATCTATGGGTCCATCTAAACTCGGGAACGAAACAAAAATATTTCTTAATAAAACGGGACAGCCTTCCGATATGATAAAAAAACTGGAGAGTCTGGATGGTAAACTCTCACAGCTTTTCCAAACACTGGAGATATCTGTATGGTGACCCTTAAAATCGTAGTTTATCTTGTTGTCTCGTTCTTCCTGGCCTTATTTGTCTTTGGCTTTCTGAATGGAGACCCGGCCCGTAACCCAAAACGGCGCGACCTCGAATAATCAAGGGACTTTCAGACCTTGATGGCGATCGCAGGGGCGGCCTTTTGGTCGCCCAAGCATCGCGAACCGGGGTAAAGGGTTCGCGTTTGGGCTATTGATTGTTAAGTCTAATCCTGTAAATATGCCTTACCCGGTTCTACCTCCCTCACCGCCTGCTCTTGTTACACCGGCTTCCCCCCAAAGTATTAACGCTGAGGCGATCGCCGCTTCCGTAGATGATTCCGCAGCCGATTTGTCGGCACAGATCCGTCCCACGCCACCGGAAACCTTGAGAACTGAACCCGAGTACGGAGTCAGTTCTGCTGCACTTTTAGGTCCACCGTTAGAAATCTCCTCCCCGCTGAAACGGGTGGAACCTCCAGTAAATGAGGCTACCAAAGAATTAGAACCATCGGAAACCCCCATCACCCCACCGGAGACAAAGCAACTCCCGACTCTGGAATCGCCCGAGGAAAAAAATGCCGAATCTGAGGCGATGCAGACGTTATCAATTGGCTTGAGATGGACCCTGCGTAATACCGCTGCCTTACAAGAGACGGCATCCCGTAGGGAATCGGCATCGGTGAGGGAAAGTGAACCGGAAACTCGGGATTTGTATCCCGAGGAAGTGGATACCGCAGAACTTCCCGAAACAACCGGGGAGGAAACCGCGCAAACCCCTGAACTTTCCCAGACAACAGGCGAGGAAACAGACCCGCAACCGGCTGAGATTGTGGTGGAAGTGCCCACACCGTCTAGGGAAAATGCCACCCCACCCACGATCGCCCCAGCGAATACGGTGGAAATCAAAGCCGATCGCCAGGAGTTTGATAACGAACGGCAAATTGTTACCGGAGAAGGCAATGCTAGGATGAGAGGGCGGGGCGCAGCAATCGACGCAGAACGCCTACAAGTTAATTTGGAATCTCAAGTAGCGATCGCCGAGGGAGATGCAGTCTATGCCAAAGGACAACAAGTCCTCCAAGGCGATCGCATTGAATATGACCTCGTGCAGAATCGCGGCGGCATTGATGGGGCGAAAGGGGATATTTTTACCCCCACCACAGCGGAAGACTTTTCCCCCACCCTCCCCACGGATGTCTCAGCCGCTGCCTTGCAACAACAGGATATCATGGACCGACTCCGGGCCGGAGAACCCCCCAGGCGAATCACTCCCGCTGGGGCGGTCACTTTTGGCGGGGGAGGCGGCAGTCTTCCGACGACTGCCGGAACCATTGATCGCTTTCGCTTTGAAGCTGATCGCCTGAATTTCAATGATTTGGGATGGGAAGGGACGAATGTCCGAATGACGAATGATCCGTTTTCTCCCCCCGAGTTGGAATTGCGATCGCCCCGGGCCACCTTTCGCCCCATCTCTCCGTTACAGGATGAAATTTTTGCCAAAAGTCCGCGTTTAGTCTTTGACGATCGTATCTCGATTCCGTTATTAAGAGAACGAGTGATTCTCGATCGCAGTGATCAAGACCCGTCCTTAATTCGCTTTGGCTACGATCAAGAAGATCGAGGTGGAGTTTTTGCTGAAACCACCGTGATTCCGTTGGGCGGCAGCGGACCCGTTCAAATTAATTTAATTCCACAATATTATATTCAACGAAGCTTGACCGATGGCATTGGTAATCCCTCCCGTTTATTTGGGTTAAAAGCGCGGTTTGGGGCCAATCCAACTCCAACCACTTCCATTGTGGGAGAAGCGAGGTTTACGGATTTTGATTTTAATGATCAAGAAGAGAATTTGCGGGGGACATTGCGAGTCCGACAAATGGTGGGAACTCATGCAGTATCCGGGGAATATAATTATCGCGATCGCCTATTTAATGGGTCACTGGGATATCAAACGGTTCATCAGAATGTCGGATTAGTTGTGACTTCTCCGATGATTACCCTAGGGGGAACCGGGATTAATTTGAGTTATCAAGCCAGTGCACAATATATTAATGCCGATAGCGATCGCCCGGACCTTCTCCCGCTCATTCGCGAGAATAATCGCATTGACTCTAGCCGGTTTCAAGCCTCTGCAGCAGTTTCTAGGGGATTTTTGCTCTGGCAAGGGAAAGCCTTGCCCCGGACTCGGACGGAAGGATTGCGTTATACTCCTGCCCCTGTGGTTCCCTACGTTCGACTGTTTGGGGGCTTAACAGGAGTTGCTAGTATTTATGGTTCTGATGATACTCAAAATGCCCTTACTGGCAGCATTGGAATTCAAGGGCAGTTTGGGCATTTTTCCCGACGCTGGCTGGATTATACAGGGTTTAATGTGAGCTTGTCGCGCATTTGGAAAGATGGGGAATCGCCCTTTTTATTCGATAGAATTGCCGATTCCAAGGTTCTCACTGCCGGGGTGACTCAACAAGTGTATGGTCCGTTCAGAGTGGGAGTACAAAGCTCATTTAATTTGGATACGGGGGAACGAATTAGTACCGATTTATCAATGGAATATAGTCGCCGGACTTATGCGGTGAATCTGCGGTTTAGTCCAGAACGACAAGTTGGTTCTATGAGTCTACAACTGAATAATTTTAGTTGGTTTGGAAGCGGCAATCAGTTTTCTCCAATGGGCGATCGCTAACTCAATGGATCAATGAATAAAGAGTCATAACGAGTCATCACGAGTTCATATTTTCAGGTCATCCGTTGGGGTCGTACAGGGGTCAACCTGCCGACCCTCAAGGATTGAGAGAAGACCAGTTAGAAACTGGATCGTCTCATCAAACTGTTCATAATGAGCCATAAATCCGGGGAAGATCCTTACGAGTTCTTTCTATTTAATCCTGTAGAGGCGTCCTAGAGACTTGATCCAATCGCGATCGGGCCTCTCGGTAGTCATGGTCCTTTCAGTTTTTGGAAACTAGAGGGTTTCTCCCGAGAGTGAGGTCCACTTATCGGGTCAAAGTCCCCCTTTTGAACAGAGATTGAGGGGGATTGTTCGGAACTCAGGCGATCGCAAATCGTTATAGTTGACTTCAAACTTCCGTCTGAGGACGGATGTCATTTTTTAGGGTCCTAGAGAATAATTGACAGGTATAGTAAATTCAATTGAATTTAAGGAGACTAGTGCTACAATCAGTCTAACATTTTGATTGGAGGATTGGTAGAAATTTCGATATTTTAAACACTAAAATTTATTTATTTTATATGTCTACTTTAAAACAAATTGCTATGCAGCTTAAAGACTTACCCATTTCCTCTTTATCCCCGGAAACAGCGATCGAGCGAAAAGTGGTAACTCTTTCCCCAGATACCCCCTTAGACCAGGCCCTAGGGTTGATGCTGCCCGAAAAAACAGCCTGTCCCTTGCCCGATGGACTTTGGGTAGACTCAAAACCTAGAGAAGAGATTGGGCCACTGTGTTTGTTGGTCATTGAAAATGAGCAACTTGTGGGCCTATTAACCGAATGGGATTTTGTCAGACTAGGTACTGAAAAAGCTGATTTAAAATATAAGACAGTCCGGGAGGTCATGACTCAAAATATTGTCACTATTAAAGAAACAGAATTTAGTGACATTTTTAGTGTTTTAAAACTATTTAAGAAATATAAAATTAGGCATCTTCCTTTGTTGAATGACACGGGGAACGTCCGGGGAATTGTCACTCTCGATAGCATTCGTAAAGTGTTAAAACCGGCAGATTTACTCAAAGGAAAACGGGTGGAAGAAGTGATGGCAACCGATATCATTCATGTACCACCCAAAACCTCCGTCTTGCAAGCGGCTCATTTGATGGCAGAGTACCAAATCGCTTCGATTATTGTCACCGAAAATATAGAACCAGCCCCCCAGGAAACCGACGAAAATCCTCCCGCTTTTTCCATGCCTGTCGGGGTGATTACCGAGCGAGATATTTTGCATTTTATGGCGTTAGAACTCGACCTAGAGCAGATCCGAGTGGGAGATGTAATGAGCGAGCCTTTGTTGTGTTTAAACCATCAGGAATCGGTCTGGACCGCTCACCAACAAATGCAGCGACGACAGGTCGAACGCTTGATTATTTGTGGAAATCAAGGGGAACTGTTGGGCATCATTACCCAAGGAATTTTAATGCAAACTTTAGACCCCAACCAACTGTATGGGGTGATTCATGGATTAGAACAGAAAGTGTGGAAACTGCAAGCGGAAAAAGTTGAATTGTTACACAGTCGGAATATTCAACTGGAAAGAGAAGTCAACCTGCGCACCAATAAGCTGCATGAGCAGGCATCCAGAGAACGGCTGCTCAATAAAATTGCCATGAGAATCCGGGAATCTTTGAATCTTCATGAGATTCTGAATACGACGGTTTCTCAAGTTAGACAACTTTTAAAAACAGACCGGGTGATTATTTATCAATTTGGCCCGGATTGGAGTGGAAAGGTAGAAGTTGAATCGGTGCGGGATAAACACCTTTCGATTTTGGGGAGAACGATTCAAGATACTTGCTTTGAAGAAACTGCCCTAAGTTGGTATCAACAAGGAAATACCCGGGCGATCGATGATATTTACCATGCCAACTTAACCCCCTGCCATATTCAGTCCTTAGAACAATTTCAGGTTCGGGCTAACTTAGTGGTGCCAATTTTACAAGGGGATGATTTATGGGGATTGATGATTGCCCATCACTGCCTCGATCGCAGAAAATGGAACCCGTCAGAGATTGAATTCTTAGAAAAATTGGCAACTCAGGTGGCGATCGCCATCAATCAATCTACCCTATTTCAACAAGCCCAAAGCGAACTTGCCCGCGCTATTCGAGCGGAAGCTGAATTACAACAAGCCAAAGATGAATTAGAAATTAAAGTGCAAGAGCGCACTGCCGAATTGAAGGCAGCCAATGAGCAATTACAACGGGAAATTCAAGAACGTAAACAGGCGGAAACTGAGCTGCTATCGAGTCAACGATTTATCCAAAGAATCGCTGAAACCACCCCGAATATTCTGTATATTCATGACTTGGTACAAGCGAAAGACGTTTATAAAAATCGGTCTATTGGGGAAATTTTAGACTATACCCCAGAACAGATTGAGGAAATGGGAGAGCACATTTTTCAACAAATTTTGCATCCCGACGATGTAGCCCAGGTCAGCGAACATTTCCAACAACGGATCTTCCTCAAAGAGGAAGAAATCCTAGAAATGGAATATCGGATCAAAGATGCCCACGATCGCTGGCGGTGGTTCATCAGCCGAGAAATGGTTTTTGCCAGAAATGCCGAAGGTTTACCCAATCAAATTCTGGGGACCGCCACGGATATCACCTCTCGTAAACGTGCCGAAGAGGAATTGCAACAAGCCAATGTCAAATTGACGGGATGGGTCAGCGAACTGGAACTGCGGAACCAAGAAATGGATATGCTAGGGCAGATGAACGAATTTCTGCAAGCCTGCTTGAGCGTAGACGAAGCCTACAAAGCCCTGGATACCCTCTTGCAACCCTTATTTCCAGGGACCTCCGGTGCTGTGTTCATGATGAATGAATCGAAAAATTTGGTAGAGGCGATGGCAAAATGGGGGGATAATCTGCCCACCCATAGCTTGTTTTCCCCCAGTGACTGTTGGGCATTGCGCAGGGGTCGCCTGCATTGGATCGATCGCACCAATGCCGGATTAGCTTGCAAACATATTCACGCGGATAAGAACCCCGCCCAGTCCCTATGCGTTCAGATGATTGCTCAAGGAGAAACCTTGGGAATGTTGTACTTAGCCAGTGAAGATGGGCGATCACTGACCGCAGGGAAGCGGCAATTAGCACGGACCGTTTCCGAACAGGTGTCTTTGGCCCTCGCTAATTTAAAGCTGCGCGAAACCCTCCACCAGCAGAGCATTCGTGACCCGTTGACGGGGTTATTCAACCGGCGATATTTGGAAGAGTCGTTAAATCGGGAGATTCATCGCGCCTTGCGAACAAAGCGATCGCTGGCAATTGTGATGATTGATGTGGATCGATTTAAGCAATTTAACGATACCTTTGGTCATGATGCCGGGGATGCCGTGTTGCGCGAACTCGGAACCTTTTTACAAACCCATGTCCGCACCTCCGACATTGCCTGTCGCTATGGAGGGGAAGAGTTGACCCTGATTTTACCCGATGCGGACTTAAAAGATGCTGCCCGCCGAGCCGAGGCCCTGCGCCAAGGGATTAAGGAGTTGAAAATCACTCATCGCGGGCAAACCCTGGATCAGATTACAATTTCGATGGGGGTTTCCGCTTGTCCCGATTGCGGAACCGATGGGAGTGACCTGATTAAAGCCGCCGATGCGGCCCTGTATCGCGCCAAAAAAGAGGGACGCGATCGCACCGTCGTTGCCTGCTCTTGAGGGCATGGCTGGACCCCGGAGGGGTGAAGCCAAGACTCTCAGATTCGATGGCTGAAACAACAGATAGAGCTCTTTAAGGGAGAAGTCATCCCAGTGATTTGACAAAGAGAATCCTTTGGGGAGAGCATCCGGAGGATTTCCGGGATTCGGACATCAAAAGCTGTTGCTAGGGGCGATCGCAGATGTAGGATTGAGAGACAATCACCCGTGGTCAAACTTGCGCATGGTAGAGAAAATAGGGGATTCCCGGTAGGCAATCAACAATGAACAAAGCGGCCCACGATACTGCATCGGAGAGTGCAGCGGCACTGCTGACTCACTATAGCTTCGATCTCGGCGGCTACAGCACCGGCGAATTGATTGCCGAATGGCTCCTAGAGTATCCGGCAGCTTGGGTGCGTCTAGCGACCATTGAGGCGTTATATCAGGGACGGTATAAAGGCGTTTCTGTCACCCATATTTTGGCCTGTTGGAAACGCCGAAATATGGCCCTCTATCACTTCAATCATGAATTTGAACGATTAGTGTCCAGTCAACTGCCGAAAGGCTGGAAAGGGAGTGGAGATACCGGGGAGAAACTGGCATCAACGGAAGGGTTGAGCGAATTATCTCAACCGGGGGTATTCCCCAGCGCGATTCCTAGTTCAGATATCCGACAGTGGGAACGGCAACTCTCTCCTAACCCGCTGCCGGAGAGTGCGGCATTGGAAACCTCTGCGATCGCCACCGACTCGGAGACTTCTACCTCATCGCACTCCGAAGCGCCTATCCCTGCGCCTTTAGGTCTCCCGGATTCGGATCCATTATTACTAGAACGCTCCCCCCTTGAAGCCGGAGAGTCCCCAAATAGATCCGCCTCAGCCTCCCCAAGCCTTAATTCAGGGACAAAAGAGATGGTAACCACAGGGATACCCGAGGCGATCGCATCCCACTCCGATGACTTACTCGGGGACCTCTGGCTTGATCGCCCTCAACCTCAGCCTATGCCTCACTCAAAATCCACATTCACCGACTTAAAACCCTCCCCTGAGTCTTCCGGTGCGATCGAGGAACCCCAGATGGAGGAATCACCCGAGGCACTCTTTAACAACAGTCCCATCCACCAATTCACCCCCCAAGAAACCTCCTCAGATTTCTACTCCAAGCTCAAAGCCGTCTCCCAAAAACAACCCCAATCGCCCCCCTAAATTCTCCGGTGCTGCTGCTGCGAAATTCCCCATGCGTAGTCGCAACTGAAGTCGCTTTTCCCTGTTACTAATTCCCTTAACAGGTATGCCCAAGTACAAGGAATCCAGTGATGTTTTATCAATGAATTGTTTTTCATCATCCCCAATCGGCTTGTTCAAATTCGATTGTTTTCTATTGGCCCGCGCCCGCTGACTTCGTTCGTATCGCTCCACCCTTTAGGGTGCGGTTTTTGTAGAATTTGATAACTGGATTCCGTATAATTATCAATTTAAAGCGATGAATTATTAGGAGAAAAACCGAATGAAAGTGTTACGAATAACATCCATAAACGACTGAAGTCATGACGACAAATATTGAGAACGACTTCAGCCGATTATGATAGGGGGTGGGATAGGGTTAAGATTGCGCAGGCTTGCCGCCCATGCGAATTTCACTGTAGAAAGAAGCGAGACTGAACCCATCCGATCGCTTGACAACATGGGTTCTTAGGCGCAAATTATCACTGGCATACCAGATGCGCTCTTCCTCGTAAAACTGCTCAGATTCAGCAATGAACGTCACCACATCATCACTACCAATGATGTAACGACCCAGAGTTGGTAATTCATCAGAAGTCGCCGATTTGCGAAGTAACCGCCCTTCAGTCGGCTGTGAAGCATTGGCGATCGCCACGAGAATTGTTGAACCGGATTGTTTCGGTTCAGGGTCGATGGGTTTATTTTCCCAGCGAATCCGGACTCCGCCTAATGCTTCTGCCGGATCGATGCGATACTCTTGACAAAGGGCGATCGCCTCGGGGTCTTCCGATGACAAAGCATCCAACCAAAGGTCGGTTGTCCCTGCGATCGATTTGACCGCAGCAAGATCTTGACAGGTTCGCTGGGAAAACCACTTCCCGGCACTGTGTTGGAAAAACTCGATAATATCCATCAACGACGTAGGAGTACGAGGGACTTGATTTGAGATGGACTTACGGTTGTACCCAATCGGTTCAGATCAATACTGTTGACCCATCCATAGCCTGGGGTCCATAACAGCCAATCCCGTAAGTCTGCTTTTTAATATCCTAAGCTGAATCGTGCCTTCATAATTCTCAGATTCTATGGGCGCATCTAGATCCGAGATTTCTCGGTGAGGTCTCCTTAGAGGGCCTTCTGATGCTGATCCCCAAGGCTACTCCGGTATCCCCGAGAAAACCCCAGTAAAATGGCAGGTATGACCTGCGGTTCAAAACAGAACACTAAAAAAATGATGAAATTACCTCGTCTGCGTCAGATTTTACTCTCATCTTGCTTGGGGTTATTACTCCTGGTGAGCGCTTGCGGTGAAGTCCAGGAACCTTCTCGGTGGGATGGCGCCCAGCAACAAAGCACGGAAGTCAATAGTGCATCGGGTCAACCCGTTCCCGGCAGTTCCTTTAACCGCCTATTTCCCTCAGCCAGTGGTGGATACAGTCTCGTCTATACCCAAGAAAAAGCGGGGTTTGCCGAGGCGAAATTGCAACAAGGGAACCAAGATATGGCGATGTTATCCATTTCTGATACGGTCAGCAATCCCAGTGCAGTGACAAAATTCCAGCAGAGTAGTACACGAGTGGGGGGATATCCGTCTTCGTCCCTGACGCCGAACGATACCGCGATTTTAGTCGGCGATCGCTTCCAAGTGAAAATCCAATCTCGAAATCCTGCCTTTACCGCCAGCGATCGTGAAACCTGGTTGCAGCGATTCAATCTCAACGGACTTAAGCAACTGAAATAATAAAAATTTCCCGTTCAAAGGTTAACCCCTACCCAAAATCCCACTCTTACCCGCCCAAAAATTACCCTTTCACCCCATTCCCCCTACATCCCTACATAAGGAGACTCCTGTGAGCAAAACTATCTTCCAGTTGGTTGACGAACTTCCCACCAATAACCTCACCGTTCATTCCCTGCGCGCCCTCGATTTTGTCGTTCCGGGTCAGTGGAATAACCTCGTGGGATTTGAAAACACCATTAAAAGCGTCACCGGCGTAACGGATCAAGCCGTGATCCAACAAATTGGCGATCGGGCCATCCAACTCTACAACGATAAATCCCAAGGCTATCAACGCGCCCTCTGGATCTACCAAACCGTTGATAGTTTTGGGGGAACCCTCGGCGCTGCCGCTCTCGCCAACAAAGTCGGAGAGAAAATCGGCTTACTCGGCTTCCTTAACAAAATTACCCCCCGAGCAGACAAAGCGCAAACCATCGACCTTTCCTTAAAAGTTGTCGCCGAATTAATTGCCTTTTGCCAAATCAACGGCATCCCCGGTGACAGCATCGGCGATTTTGTCAATTCCCTCGGCAACTACAGCGGCGAATCCCTGATGCGGATGGCGGCCCTCGTTTGCTTCGATGGGTTAATTCCCCTAGGCCCCAACTTCGTCATGAAAGCTCAATCCGTAATCAGCGGATTGAACCCCGGCGACTTACAACAAAATGCCATGTTTAAGAGCCTCAGCAGCATGATTCCGGGCGGCAACCCTGCGGGTCAACTCGGCTTTATTGGACAAAGTTTCGCCTCTACCTCCGGCTGGATGAATAACTTTGTCGCCTCTCGCGGATTAACCCCCCAAAAAGTTGCCAACAGCCTTCAGCAATTTATCGAAGTATCCGATGATAAGTTGGACTATTTAGCGGCATTCTTGGATATGTCCACCAATTACTATGAGCATACAGGGATTCAAACCCTGGCTCATCGGTTGATCGAACGAGCCGTTGCCGAGATTTAATTGAGGATAAACCATGTCACCAGGCAAACCTAAACCAGAGGAAGCACCGAAAAATCCGCCGACTCCATCAGCAAATCCGACTGCGGGAGAATCGGATACTCCCCCTGCCTCTAAAGAGCAGGCCCCCAGTATCGATGAACCCCAAGCAACGGATATGCCAACGGCAAACACCCCCGATCCGGCGAGTGCGAACCCGGAAGAGAACCCGAATGCGGCAGCGGAACCCAAAGCCAAAAAACCAGCAGCCAAAGCCGGTGCTGCTAAACCCCCAGGAAAGGCAGCTAAAGCAGGGGATGCCGAACCCGAAGCGGCTGGTGCGAAAAAGGCCAAGGCTCCCGCAGTCGAAGATAAGCCCTTTGCTGAGTTCATCGAACAGGATTATATCCCCGCCTTGAAAACAGCCCTCGCCCAAAAGGGGATTGAGGACTTACAAATCGCCTGGTCCAAGCAAAAAGTGACCATGCCCGGTTTTACCTCCGAGGAAAGCTGGGCTCAGGTTAAGGGGGACTGGTTGGGCGGAGAGCGTCACTTCCGGGTTTATTTCCCGACGGAAGATATCAAAGGACCTAGAGCGTTTTCCTGCTTTGAGCGGGTGAACCAACCCAGTACCTTAGAGCCTTTCTTGATTGACGAACGCAAGATTGACCTGGATGGGTTGGTCTTTTATGTCGTGCAAAGACTGACGGCTCAAAAGTGGGTGACTCGCAATTAGTCCTCACAATTCGTTGAATCGATAGATGACGACTCCGGAAACGGGGTCGTTTTCTACGCTGACATAACCGGCGGACACCATCTGGGTGAGGGCTTGTTCGACTTCAGTAAAGCCCCGGTTGGTGTCCATGACGGCTTGGGTGACGGAAAGGTGACCCCCTCGGGCTTGAGCGGCTCTCACTAGGGCGATCATGAGTTGATCTTGAGTTTGCAAGGTGACGGGTTGGCTAATCGAATTTTGGGGCGCTAGGGGGACTCCGGTGGCGGAGATTCCGAGTTTTTTTCTCATCTTGTCTTGGTATTTATCCACCATTCCCGGCAGGAGAAACCCATCGACAATTTGACCCATCCAGAATAAGTTCCAGGTACAAAACCACAGAACTCCGGTGACGTATTTGCCGTTATAAAACCGATGCAGGCCCCCCACTCCAAAAAAGCCCGCCATCCATAACAGGTAACTGACGCCCAGTCTGACGGATTTTTCTTGCTGCAACCGCGTCATTTGCTCCCCTAGCTCCTCAACTGATGACAAGGCATTTATGGGGGGGGTGAGGGTGGGTTTGGGGACGGGTTCTGATCCGGTTCGGTTTAAATCGGCGAGGACTTGGGTGACGGAACTATAACGCCGAGACAAGGGCTGTTGGAGCATTTTGTTGAGGACCCGCTTTAAGGAATCGCTGACGGGATTATCTACTAGGTAATCCGGCCAGACCCAGGCCCCTTCTCGGGGGTCGAAGAGTTCAAAGGGGTCGATTTGGGTCATCAAATGGATACAGGTGATTCCCAGACTGTAGATATCACTGGCAAAAGCAGGTTTCCCGATCGCCTGTTCAGGGGCTGCATATCCAGCACTGCCAATGACGGTGCCGCTTCGGCCTAAACTAGTGCCGGTGACGGCTTTGGCGGAACCAAAGTCTACTAAGACAAGCTGTCCGTCACTGCGGCGGCGAATGATGTTTTCAGGTTTGATATCCCGGTGAATGACCTGGCGATCGTGGACATATTGCAGGACGGGGAGTAAGTTATTTAAGAGTTGGCGAATCTGAGCCTCGGTGAATGGACCCGATAGGGCCAGTTCGTCGGCGAGATGTTGTCCATCGATGAATTCTTGGACTAAGTATTGCCGTCCCTCTTGTTCAAAGGTTGCCAGCAAGTCAGGAATTTGGGGATGTTGTCCGAGTTGTTCGAGTTGAATGGCTTCTTGGCGGAAGAGTTGAGAGGCTTTGGGGGAATTGCTGTTAATCTGGGCGTCGGGATGGAATTGTTTGATGACGCAGCGGGGTTTGGAGGGTTTGTATTCGTCGATCGCCAGGAAGGTTCTGCCAAAACCACCCGCTGCGATGGGTTGGATGGCACGGTAGCGATCGCCCAACCTTAACCGCGCGCCACAATTGGCACAATATTGCGCCCCATCCTGGTTCTGGGGCTTCTGACACTGAGGATTTAGGCAGAAACTCATAAACAATAAGCGATAGTGATGCCTGTGCTTTCATGTTGGCACAACTCTCCCTCAAGGTGCTTGTCCTGATGGGGAATCCTCCTCCCTCCCAGACGCCTAACTGAACTTCTGCCAATCAATGGAGATACTCCAAACTTCCCTCCCCTTATCTCCTTTTTCTCTCGTAGCTCATTCTCCTTTGACAATTTTCACCCCAAGCTTTACAAAAATTGACGTGGTTTTGTGAATTTTCACCCTTTGGGCTGTTCCCAAAGTCTCATACCCTGGTAGACTGGAGTTCGTAACCTGGCATCATTCATAAAAATGCCGAGCGATCCGTATTTTAAGAAGTCGCGCCATTGGTGCAGCTTCTGAGTCGGTCTGCACCTCGCTTAAAGCAAATCAGCTATAACACCACCCTCACCTACACCTATGGTAGATTCCCTAAAGAAACCAGCGTTTGAAGAAATCCGCCCGGGGGTTAAAGCTCCCGCCAAGGACACCATCCTGACGCCGCGCTTCTACACCACAGACTTTGATGAGATGGCGCGCATGGACATCTCCCCCAACGAAGACGAACTCCAAGCCATTCTTGAAGAGTTCCGCGCTGACTACAACCGGCACCACTTCGTTCGGGATGAAGAGTTCAACCAATCTTGGGATGGGATTGATGGGGAAACTCGTCAACTGTTCATCGAATTTCTGGAACGCTCTTGCACTGCCGAGTTTTCTGGGTTTCTTCTTTACAAGGAACTAGCCCGCAAGCTCAAAGACAAAAATCCGGTTCTAGCTGAGTGCTTTTTGCTGATGTCTCGGGATGAAGCGCGTCATGCCGGATTCCTAAACAAGGCGATGAGTGACTTCAAGCTCTCCCTGGATTTGGGATTTTTGACCAAAAGTAAAAAATACACCTTTTTTAAGCCGAAATTCATCTTCTACGCAACCTATTTATCGGAAAAAATTGGGTATTGGCGCTATATCACGATTTATCGGCACTTGGAAGCGCATCCTGAGCATCGGATTTATCCAATTTTCCGGTTCTTTGAGAACTGGTGTCAGGATGAAAACCGTCACGGCGATTTCTTTGATGCCTTGATGAAGGCCCAGCCTCAAATCTTAAACGATTGGAAAGCAAAACTGTGGAGCCGTTTCTTTTTACTCTCCGTTTTTGCTACCATGTTTCTGAATGATATTCAGCGTGCCGGATTCTACGCAGTGCTCGGTCTGGATGCCCGTGAATATGATATTCACGTCATCCGCAAGACGAATGAAACTGCGGGACGGGTTTTTCCGGTAATTTTGGATGTGGATCATCCAGAGTTCTTTGCCCGATTGGATACTTGCACGCGAAATAATGCTAAAATAGCAGAAATCGCAGGTTCTAACCAGCCTAAGATCGTGCAGTTTTTCCAAAAGCTACCCCTTTACATCTCAACTGTCTGGCAAATCGTGCGGCTTTATTTGTTGAAGCCTATTGATAAAACCGCAGAACAAGGGTTGGCTCACTAGATAGTTTTCCGGTTTCGCTCCTCTGTTGTTTCGTCTTTCGGCTCTGCTCACTGCAGGGCCGTTTTTATTGGTTATGTTATCGGTGGCGGTGGGGATCTCTACTCTCTGAAAGCAAGGGGTCTAAGGGGTGGATTCGGGGATGAGGGGCCATGCAAACGGAGGATTGCCACGCCAACAAGTCGTTCCAAAGTCTCTAAATTCTGACGTGAAACTTCCTTCGGCATCGAAGAGGGCGAGCGATCTATCCCCTATCAGGAGACACCTAATTTTTGAGTTGCTATTCGGAAAAACCCTCGTGTTCCCTGACCCTGTAAGAGTTTTAGAATTCAATCAAGACAAGGATTTTCCCCCTGTAACCGAAGAGGGATATACAGACAAAAAGTTAAATGGGAACATTGCCTTTAGGGATTCGGTATCACCTGATTATTGCAGTATTCCTCAGTATTTTTAACTCAAGAAACTTTGACTTCTACAGGCTTTTCTTGACTGGCTTCTATCACAAACTCACTCGGTCCCACCGGAGAGGGTTTCCCCCAGTCATAGGCATAACCTAACCCTGTAAATGGATATTCACAACGATCCATCTGACAATTATTTCGGTCAATACTGCGATCGCTACAGGGTCGCTTAATATCTTCGGCTTTGACCCAGATTTCTACAAAAGCATCTTTGCTTTTATCGAAACAAGTTGGCTCAGGCTTCAACCCCAAATACTGAATTAATCTCAAGTCTAGCATCATCTTACGACTCAGGTTAAAATGATTTCCCACCCCAGCAATACCATTGCAAAACTTGTACACTTCCGGTTTTGCTGTTACCCAAACGGTTCGCTCTAATTGTACCGGAGTTTCTCCTTCTGTCCAACTCTCATAATATCTTTGATTCGTCCAGGTTACCATCAAAAATTCCGTGTGATTATTATCAGTATTTTTTTTTAAGGACACAAGTTGGTTAGATGTATCATTTTCATCTAAACTTTGCACCTCATCAACAGCGCGATTGAAACTGTCAACTAAGTGATTATAACTATCAAATTTATAAGTTTGGAGATGATGCCATACCTTAAATTCTGAATGACCTATGGAGCTCGATTTGTATAAAGAAACATAACGCTCAGACTCGTGGAAAAATATTGACAATTATACATTTTGATTTAGCCTGTTGTATATATTTTGGATTTTACCGAGGTAATAAGTGGTCCCAGAAATAGAAATAACTGTTCTAAGATCCAGTAAACCTCACTCCTGTTTTTGTTGGTGTTGGCGTAACGTATAACTTAATCAAGATCGGAGTATTTTTTTGCCTCTCGAACGAACCTGGATTACAGCAGTTTTGTCAATCCGTATAATTACTTGGTTGTTAGAAAATGCCAGTGAGTAGACTGTTAAAATATCTAGGGTTATCAGGTGCTGATCCGACCAAGAGAAAAACCAGGCAGTCTTGGTGATGCGATCGCTCTGGCTCCAGCAGACTCTACCCTAGAGGGCGATTGATTGTAACTCATCACTTTTTAGCTATTGTTAATTTGTTATATAAAAAATAGAGGAGGAGTGTGGCCCTGAATACAAAATCTTGTTGAAAGGCGATCGCTCTCCATCTTTAAATTAGTCAAGCTCGCCCCACCTTCAAAACGGCGGTAAAATCTTTACGGTTTCAATCCCTGAAAGGGATTAGGGGTCGTTGAGACAAAATCCCCCGGCATGGG
>CBFGOM010000138.1:0-17554 GCA_965650385.1 uncultured Oscillatoriaceae bacterium | reverse complement strand
GCAAGTTCCCCCCGGACCCGGTAACTTCCAAATCCGGTATATCCGCCCGTCCCGAGGAGGAAACTAAGGTACTCGGTAATCCAGTAATCGGCGATCGCCCAGAAATATCAATCCCTTCTGAAGCATTCACCGTTAAGGTTCCCCCATCCCCACTATTAAAAGTCGCTGAGGAGACGATCGCCCCCTCGCTAATGGTTAACGTTCCGGTAGAAATCGTTAAATTTCCGGCAGGATTCTCACTAAATGTCGTCGTTCCTGGACCACTGGTGACTCGTCCATCGGGAGACACGCCAGAAATCTCGATTGACTCACTGGCTTCAATGTTAATATTCCCTCCAACTCCCCCAGATGTCACCACTCCAATACTAATATTCCCACCCCCACTATTGGTCGTAATCAAGCCACCCCCGCGATTAATTAACCGGGTGGTTTTAATCGTCACGTCACCCCCGGTCCCCGTCCCAAAGAGAGTATTATTTAAAATTCCCGTCGGTAGCACATTTCCCGGTACGGTTCCGCTGATGTCCACCAATTCTGACGCATTCACCACAATATTCCCCCCCGGACCATTCCCCAGGGTTCCACTGGAAATCACTGTACCATCGGAGATCAGCAGGTTGCGAGTTTCCATCGTAATATCCCCAGCAGAAGCGTTACTCCCAAAGGCGGTATTCGATAACACCCCAGCGGCGATCGCTTCTATCTTGTTTCCCGCCCTCATCAGCAGGTTACCCCCTGCCGCATCCCCAAAGGTCGGACTATAAATTAACGTGCCGTTATACAACCCAATCACATTCCCCGCTTCTAAGGTCATGTTCCCCGTCGGTGCTTCTCCGACAGTTCCTGTTACCAATCCCGGGATGCGATCTTCGGGTTGCAGTTGTCCAGTTAATGCGCCACCAATTAATAACTGTAAGGGTTCAAATCCGACCCCAATCAGGGTAATGGAATCGGCAGCCTTTATGGTAAGGTCTCCCCCGGCCCCTCGTCCAAAGCTGCTGGCAGAGACCAATCCGGTTCCTTGGACTAAAAATTGTCCGGTTTCAATGGTCAAGTCTCCCCCAGTCCCGACTCCCCGCGTATCGCTCACGACTGCGGTAAAATTATCCGGGTCAGCACCCGTAATCGCGACAACTTCAGACGCTTTGATATTCACAGGTCCCCCCGGAAGCGACCCGACATTAACCGCCAGGACCTGCGACCCTTCCCCGACGGCAATTCGTCGTCCTTGCAGGTGAATGGTTCCGCCCCCATCCCCACTGGTGTTAATCCCACTCTGTTGCGTCAGTTGAATATCCTGGAAATTCTCGACCCCTTCATATCCCGCCCTGATCCCTCGTTCTGTGGGGGTCAAACTAATCCGGCTATTGCCTGCCACACTTCCAATTTCTATCCGTCCTCCGGGCGATCGCACTTGTCCCCCATCCAGGAGTACATTCCCCCCAAATAGCCCCACGGTTTGCCCCGGAAACACTTGCAATCCACTCACTTCCCCGGTACTGTCTACCCTCTGGGACTGAATCCCAATATTCCCCGGATTTGCCCCAAATTGTAACCCTACGGGCACGTTAACGCTCAGTAATGGAGGGGCTTCTGGGGCGATCGCACTAAATAGACCCCCATCCTGGAGGACTATACTCTCGGCGGTACTGGCAAAAAATGACCCTCCTATATTGAGTTGAGCATTGGGACCAAAAACAAAGCCGTTAGGATTGATTAAATAAAGATTTGCACTGCCATTAGCACGGATGATTCCATCAATTAGAGAACTATTTGTTCCCGTAATTCGGGTGAGGATATTTTCTACGGTTAATGAATTTTCAAAAAAGGCAGTATTTCCGGTCATCAGAGAAAATTCTTGGAAGCTATGGAAGAGGCTTCCTCCAATTTCTGTCCCTCCAGTAATCGTTTGAATAGTACCCTCATTCGTTACTACGCTAGGACTGGGTAGTGTAGCATCCGGAACAATTTGCGCTTGGGCTGGACTGTTGTAGTTAGAGAAAAAAATTCCCAGGGCGATCGCGACAGAAATTCTCAACCCATTTCGCCTATTGACGCAGAATTTATTGAGTCCAATATCAGACGATTCGGGAAGATTTACTCGCTGTAAGAAATCATTCATGTTGCGTATGAATAGTGATTCTTTACAATGTAGCACTTGGAGTGGAATTGCGCGAATGTTCTCCCCTCTTTTCTGTGGACTGGCGATCGCATCTTAATTCTCTCCCCTAGTTTGGTCTGCTTTCATTCCCTCGGAACGCCCCCATCTTATCAAAGACCCTTTTGCTCCCTCCGCCAATCTGCCTGATTTCGACTATCGTAAGAGTAGAGTGACCTACCTGGCGGCTTCCTGCCATTGGGTTCTCGATTTTTTGTTTAATTCTTTTGGAGTCATGATTCATGGAACTATTTAACCAAATCGTGAGTGCGATCAGTAATCCTAACCAAGAAGCCAGTACCAATCAAATTGGCAGTGTAATCAATGCGGTACAGCAACTGAGTCAGACTTACCATACCGACCCCGGAACGACTCAATCGATGCTATCCATTGTCAGCCACTTTGTCCGGTCTTCTTTACAAGAAAAACGGGCCACAGAGGGGAATAATTCGGTTCAGGCTTTGGTTAATCAGTTTAGTGGAACATCTGCGAATTCGGCAGCGATCGCAGCGTTGTTTTCTATGCCTCAAGTCAATGAAATGATTTCCGCGATCGCCTCCCGCACTGGCTTGGATCCTCAGCAAATTCAATCGATGTTACCCTTATTAATCCCGGTAGTTCTCCAATTGTTACAAACCGGGGCGAGTTCTGAAAATCCTCAAACGGGTTCTAACCCAGTGCTCAATCAATTTTTAGATGCCAATAATGATGGGGATGTGAATATTGGTGATGCCATTCAATTAGCCAGCCGTTTTTTAACGAATCCTTAGTCTTCGGTTTCTTAGTCTTCTGTTTGATGAGGTTCCCTACAAGGAACCTCCTTTTTTAACAGTCCGGCCAAAATTTCTAAACATCAATTTGAAATTTTGGCGATTTTTTTTTTAAGGTCTTGCACTTTCTCTTGACTTTTGTTAAAATTCTTTTACAATGGGAATATTGACGAATTTAAAATTAGCAGATAGATTTCTATTTTGTCATATAATAACATCAATTAAGTCACTTCTATCTAAAAAAAGAAAAAATTTAGGCGGCGGCCTGATTTGAGAATTTATGTCTTAGTGAGAACGCCTGAAAACCTCAAATTTATTAGGGAACAAGTTGACGCATATAATCCCGCCAAAGTTGGGCCGCTTGAGCGCTACTCCCAGCAGTGGGACTATTATCATCATTTCCCAACCAAACCCCAGTCACTAATTCTTCCGAGGGGACATACCCCACAAACCACAAATCTACATTATCGTTAGTCGTCCCGGTTTTCCCCGCTTCATCTAAACCCAGGGAGGCATTAGTTCCAGTCCCGCCACGAATTACCCCCTGTAATAAAACTGTGAGGGTATCGGAGACTTCTCCGGAGAGAACATCCACATTCGCAGTACGATCACTCTGATAATCGTAAATGACCCGACAGGTACTCAAGTCATCGCGATCGCTGCAATCACTGGTATCAAAAATTCGCTGAATAGCATGGGGACGATTGCGAACTCCGCGATTGGCGATAGCCCCAAAAGCGCCCGTCAACTCCAGGACCGTCACCTCACTCTGACCCAGGACCAACCCCGGAACCGCCTTAAGTTCAGACTGAATCCCCAGGCGACGGGCCATGTCTACCACCCGATCTAACCCCGCATCTCGGGCAATTCGCAACGCTACGGAATTTTCCGATTGGGCCATGCCTTGATACATATCAATTGAACCGCTACTGCGTTCGCATCCACTGTAAGATTGACCCGACCAACTGAACGGTTCACAGGAAAAAGTCTGACCCGGGGATATCCCGCGATCGAGGGCCGCACCATAAGCAAACACTTTAAAGGTCGAACCCGGTTGACGTAATGCTTGAGTCGCGCGATTAAACTGACTTTCGCGATAGTCAACCCCCCCAGTCAGGGCTAAAATTTCCCCAGTCCGGGAATCCAGGGTGACGATCGCCCCTTGGGAAAATCCAAATTGCTCACCCGCAGTCGTTACACTATTTTGTAACGCCTTTTCTGACTCCGTTTGAATCGCCGGGTCTAGGGAAGTTTCCACAATAAAATTCCCTTCTCGGGCCAGTTGTTCTCCTAATAATTGTTCGAGTTCAGCAAAAACATGACTGTAGAAATAGGGGGCGATCGTACTGCCGAGAACTTCAATGGCCCGGGGGTTAACTTCAATGCGCGATCGCCTTGCGCGATCGGCCTCTTCTTGCGAAACCATCCCCAACCGCCGCATCCGATAGATTACCCCATCACGGTATTTGACCGCGAGTTCATAATTTTGCACCGGATTGAAGGCATTTGGTGCAGGCAAAATCCCCACCAAAGTTGCTGCTTCTGATAACGTCAAATCCGCCGCAGACTTGGCAAAATAAAATCGGGCTGCATCTTCAAATCCATAGAGGTCAATGCCTAAATAGACTCGGTTTAAGTAAGTTAACAGCAGCTCATCTTTACTGTAAAACGTTTCTAATTTTAAAGCGACGATCGCCTCACGAATCTTGCGCGCTGCCGAGTCTTCCGTTCCGACGTAATCGCGAAATAAACTGCGGGCCAGTTGTTGAGTTAAAGTGCTGCCGCCTTCAAGACTGCCCCCCCGTAAATTGACACTCAGAGCTCGCAGAGTCCCGATCGGGTCCACCCCAAAATGCCAATAATAACGACTATCTTCGGAGGCAATTAGAGCATTAGACAGATAAGGGGAAAATTCAGATAAGCCCTTGAGTTCCTGGTGAGAATTATTGAAGGGCGGACGTAGAGGGGTCGATCCATCTCGGGCATAGACAACCACGGGACCTTGCATCGAAATGGGGAAAGGGCGCACTTGAAATTTTTGCCATTCCACCCCGAGAAATACGGCAACTAACCCCGCCACCCCGCTACTGGTATAAAAGGTCCATCTTGCAGCGCGGACATACCAGGGGGGAGGGTCAATGTACTGGACCTGAACGCAATCGGCGAGTTCCGGGGGACCGAGGGTAAAGGTTTGACGGTGGCGGATGGGGGTCGAAGTAATGCGCCGCTTGCCGCGAAAAATGCCGTTTGTGGAGTTTTCGTCTTTAAGATAGAAGGGAGTATTGCGACGATTCGTATCCCGGGAGAGGGAGGCATGAGTTTGACTCACCACCGGATTGCGGATAACAATATCGCTAGTTTTGGACGATCGCCCAATGATATAGCGATCGCCCAACAGGGGATAAACCTCGGGTTTCGGCGTACCCGCATCTTGAACCCAAAGTTCTGGCACTCGGGCATTTGGTTTGAGGGCCAGTCGGGAAAAATGAACCTTTGCCAAAACCGTCTGGGTGACTTGAGTAATCGTACCCAGAAGAGTTTTGGGCTGTTGAGGGGGCTGCGGTGGACTCATGGGCTATGCTGGCGCGCTTATATCGATAACCAAGGACAATATTGAATAACAATATAGAAGGGTTACCGGGTTTCTATGCTGATTGGGTGACAAAGCCAACAGAGATGGTGTAAAGAAACCCGGTTTGTCTGACCGTTACCGTACCGACGGCTTATAAGGATGTCAACGCAACTACAACTTAGGGACTGGCTTTTCCCGAACCGGGGGCCCGAGTGCCCAGGTAGACCCCGGCCTGGGAAAAATCATGTTCTTTCTATTTTAGGTTTTCTCTCCCGGATTTGAAGTGCAACCACCTGCATCAACCGTCCCTTCACCCTCATCCTGCTCTCAAAGGCTGGTAGGTCCCTCATTCCGAGGGGGAGAGGGTCGCAACATCACAATGAACAAACAAATAATCCCAATATTAATGGAGACATCGGCTACATTAAAAACGGGAAAATTAATTAAGCGAAAATCCAAAAAATCAATCACTTCCCCTAACAGAAATCGGTCAATCCCATTGCCGATCGCACCGCCTAAAATTAATCCAAACCCGACCTCTTCCCATCGGTTCATCCTCGGGCCAAACCAGGCTAACGCCATTAACCCCAGACTAACTGCCAAGGACAGCCAGCGCAACCAAGCTCCATTATTGCTAAACAAGCTAAAGGCGGCTCCAGTATTGGTCACATAAGTAAAATGAAACACCCCTTCCCATAAGGGCCAAGATTCTCTGAACTCAAAATTTTGTACGACCCAATATTTAGTCAGTTGGTCGAAAATTACACTAATAGCACCAGCAATCCAGAAAAGCGAATTGTTTTTGAATTTCATTACCAACAATGGAGAGTCAAGAGGACAAGCGTTACCGATCTTCTGGGCTTTCTGCTAAAAGTCAGGGACAGTTAACAACTGACCGTTCAATAAAACATGAGTCTTCGCAGGATGAACGCTAAAACCGTAACGGCACAAACCACCGCTAATTGTCCGGGTAAGGGATAGACGGAATATTTGAACACTCCATCGATCAGGGTTGGAGCATCCGAGACTAGGTTGATTGCTAGGTAAATCAGCCCGATCGCATGAACACTCAGTAAACCACAGACACAGCTAAAAGCTAGACTTTCTAGCCGTAAAACCATTTTAAAAGCCAGCCAACCACAAACCCAGGCCCCAGGAATGAACCCCAGTAAATAGCCAAACGTCGGCTGCTTGATATACTCCAGTCCACCGCCTTCCGTAAACACCGGCAGCCACATTAATCCCAGGGCCACATAAGCAATTTGAGACAAGGCACCCGCATTTTTACCCCCCAGACATCCCACCAGGAGCACCGCTCCAATTTGATAGGTGACACCCAGGGAATGGATCGGAATACCCGCCTGGATTCCATTCCAAGAAGGACTAGCAATTGAGGCTTCTAAAAAAGTGCCCCCAATGGTAAGCAACAGGCCAATCAAAGCCCATATCAGTTCAAGTGGAGGAGACACGGTGGTCATTGGTCATTTCTTGTGGTACGGGGGAGATAGGGAGGATGGGGGAGATAGGGAGGATGGGGAAGATAGGGGAGAAGAGGTGGAAACGACAATAAGTCGTTACTACAAACTTTGCCATCCTCCCCATCCTGATGGTGGTCCTCCCCATCCTCCCCTATATTCCCTTAGCTGTCAGCTTTTCCCGTGGGAACAGGGGCTTCATTGCCTTGTAGTCCGAGTTTTTCGAGCATGGCATGGTCTTGGTCGGGGGGTTGACCCAGGGTGGTCAGATAATGACCGATTAACATGGCGTTGATGCCCGCTTTGAGTCCTAAATGTTGGAGTTCGCCCATGACCGATTCTCGCCCTCCAGCATAACGAATAATTTGTTCCGGAAGGATGAGACGGAAGATGGCGATCGCTTTTAAGGCTTCATAGGGATCAAGTTTGGGGAGATTTCCTAAAGGCGTATCGGACCGGGGATTCAGCAGGTTGAGAGGGACGGATTCCACTTCCAATTCCCGCGCCGCTAAGGCTAAATCAATCCGGTCCTCCCAGCTTTCTCCCATGCCAATAATCCCTCCGCTACAGGCTTGGATGCCTGCGGCTTTGAGATTTTTGATGGTAGCGACGCGATCGCCCCAAGTATGGGTTGTGACAATTTCTGGGTAAAAGTTTTCCGAGGATTCTAAGTTATGGTTGTAACGCGTCACCCCAGCTTGAGCTAAAGCTTGAGCTTGTTCTGGCGTCACTTCACCCAAGGCACAGCAGGGTTTGACGTTAGTCTCCTCAATAATCTGGCGGACCGTTGCCAGAATCTCTTCAAATTCTTTGGATTTAGGACTGCTGTACTTGGGACCTCTGCCTTGGGAAACGAGGCAAAACCGGCTGGCACCAGCCGATTCAGCAGCTTTAGCTTGGGCAAGAATTTCATCCCGGGGTTTGAGTCCGTAAATAGGTGAATCGGTGCCGGGATGATGGACGGATTGGGAGCAAAAGCCACAGTTTTCAGAGCAATTGCCGGATTTGACGTTGATAATGCTACATAAATCAACGGTATTGCCGCAGCAGGCTTGACGGACGGCATCTGCGGCTTCGCACAGCAGCAGGATGGCGCCTTGACCTTCAATGTGGGTCAGGGCGATCGCTTCTTCTCGGGTGAGGCGATGCCCAGCAATAATGCGATCGGCCAGTTGCTTGAGGGACTCGCCCAGGGTTTCGGTCGTCCCTCTGGCGGCGTCATGCTCGGCAACTTCTGCGGATGGATGGGAAAATTTGGATACGGGTGCTTGAACCACTTTCAGCCCTTCTATGACAGTTCCTGAAGTTCTGGCATTTTACCATCGGGGCTTTACCGTTTTCGAGTGGATTTTGGTAATGATGGGTTAAGGCACTATTTTTAGGTGTAAGAAATTTAATGATTTGGGTGTAACCCTAACCCATGACAAATCAAGCTCAATTACAGCCTGGGGACAAGTGGTGTGGAAGAAAAAATCATGAAGTGCAACCTCACCTCCCTAGAGAAATTCTCAAGGTTTAATCATTAATTAATGCGGGAATTGGTGCTCACCCGGGTGTTGCCTGCAAAATAACAGGTGGATTAGGCTCTGAAAAAGTCAGGATATTGGTAATCAGGGGAGTTTCCCCACTGATGCTCTGCACTATGCTGACTTTTTGAGCAGGTATTTGAACATATTGTCTTTAACCATATTTTGCCGGAGGACTTCGAGTAAATATTCCTGGGCTTGCTCTTGAGTCAGGCTACGGACTTGTTCTTTCAGCAGTTGGAGTTTAAATTCTTGTTCCAAGCTCAAATTGGTTGGCATATCCATTGGTTTGCTCCTGGTGGTTTCGTTGGTTATTTTTATTTACTACAGGAATAGACGGGTGATCCGTTAGGTTTGGTCCCGCTAATTGTAAAGTATCATTAAGTTTGCTTGACAAACTGTCCAAAACGTACATTTTATGATTTATTTTTGCTACAAAAGTTTATCAAAGCCCTGTAAGCCTTATTATAAAAGGGAAAAAGCGCCGAAACATCAGCCAACGGAGATAAGCCTAATGGACGCAATGGAGTTTTTTCGCCGGAGTGCAGGGAAGTGGCGATCGCAGCGCACGACCCATCACCTTGCTTTCCGACGAGCGGAACTAGGAGATTCAGAAATCCGGGTGGAAACCTTAGACAAAGATCATCCCCAAGTCGTAGGAATCTGCGAGTTACATCAAATCGATCCCCAACGGGCAATTGGTGGAGCCTTTGTCTCCTGGGCGGGTTCAATGGAGTGGGACCAAAATGATGAAAATCACTCGGGTTCCACGGTCTTTGCCTTAGTCCCAGAAGAGGATAACCCCAAAGCGGGAAAACTTCTCAGAGAGCGGGGTTATGCCGAGATCGTGCCGGTGGCGGGTTTATATGAGATGGATGAGGAAGAAGGTCTAGTTCTAGTGACGGAATATGAAACCATGAGTGTCGTAGAACGCTTCTGGTTTGCCAGTCCAGATTTGCGACTACGAACGAGCACCGTCACCCGGTTTGGGGGGTTCAGTACGGCTTCATTCTGTAGCGAAAGCCGGATCCAGGTCGAATCCAACTCAAGTAGCAGTGATTCCCCCTCTGACTCGGACCAGAATGCCAGAACCACCCCCCAATTCCAATCCGCCTTCGGCTGGTAATCAAAAGGAAGATCCAGGGAGTCCCCAAGGCTCCCCCATCCCCCCTATCTCGATGGCGGTCCCCCCCATCATGTCAGACCCCCTAATCCGGGGGTCTGATTATCTAAATGCGGTGCGTCAGATTGCGATCAACCCGAGTACCATTTGGTCCGGGGAGGATATTATCGAGCGGATCCAAGTCTGTACCTGGATTGGAGAGCATATTGAAACGATTAACCAACAACTGCGGGAGTATCTGGAAGCCTGCCATCAGTGTTTTCCAGTCTCTGAACGCCGGAATGTCGTGATTTTTGCCGCCCCGATCGCCCCAGAGTATGGGATTGATGCCCTCTGCAATATCCTGGTGGATCCAGTTGCGATCGTTATTGATGTGGGTCGGACTGCCCCCCAGGACTGGTTAAGCATCGTTGTCCATGAATATGCTCATGCCTATTTGAGCTCCCCCGGACATGACGCCCGACTCCTGGAGGTCCTGACTCATTTGTGTTTAGGGTTGGGACTTGAACCCCCGAATCCTACGGGGATGGATGAGAGGGCGATGGATCGGATGTTAAGAAATTGGCCGCACTGTGACGCAACTTCTGAACCCCTGGCCTTCTGGCGAGGTAACGGATAATACTTTTTGTGGCGAAATATTACAGATTGTTGCGTTCGGTGAGAAAAATGAAACTGATCTTACCGTCATCCCGTAATCTGAAGGATGTCTATTTATTGAAATCGGCAGTCAGTCGGTAGCAGTGACCGTTGAGCGCTACGGGTTCAAGCCATCCCGAGAACAAACCCAATTAGTCTGTTCTCGGGGGTTCCCCTACCTTAAGGGCCAATTCGCTGCATCTGCCACTGAAAGCAGAAGTTAAAATTTGAACTTACGGAGATTCTGACGTGGCATTACCTTTGATACAGTACGCTCCTAAGAGCCAAAACCAGCGGGTTGCTGGATATGAAGTGGGAAGCGATGAGCAACCCAAAATCTATACCACCGAAAACCTGCCCTCTCCTACGGAGATGGATGAGGTGATTTGGGCAAGCTACCGCCAAATCTTCAGCGAACACCAAATCCTCAAGAGTAACCGCCAAACCTTTGCGGAATCTCAACTGAGATATGGTCAAATCACAGTTCGCGATTTCATTCGCGCTTTGGCGACCTCGGATGCCTTCATTCGCCTCAACTACGAGACCAACAGCAACTACCGTTTCGCCGAAATTTGCGTTCAGCGCATTTTAGGCCGCGACGTTTACAACGAACGCGAAAAAATTGCATGGTCGATCGTCATTGCCACCAAGGGTGTCGAAGGGTTTATCAGTGCTGTGCTCGATAGCGAAGAGTACCTCAACAACTTTGGGTACAATACGGTTCCTTATCAGCGTCGCCGGATTCTACCGCAACAGGCTAAAGGCGAAACTCCCTTTAACCTGAAGACTCCCCGATATGGTGCATACCACCGCGCTCAGTTGGGCTTCCCACAAATCATCTGGCAAAGCCAAGTGCGCCGCTACGTTCCTCAAGACAAGGTGGCTCGTGCAGGGGATCCGTCCCTCTATCTGGATATGGCGCGTAACCTGAACAACGCCCAAGGTAACCCCCCCAGCCGCGTTTCTACGTTCAATTTGAATTACGAAGCCCTGGTCCCCCGTAAGAAGTAATTGCAGTTTGCTCTTTTGAGCAATGTAATTCCCTCAATCCCAAAGTTAGGGGCTGAAGTCTGGGAAGTGATGGCAAGCATCTTGATGCAAACCCATCATTCTTAGTCTTTAGCCCCTAACTGCTTGGGAGAGGAAAAAACATTTTTCAGGTCTTTACCTATTCTTCACATTTGAATTGAGATACCTGTTCAAGTACCCGGTGTTCAAGTCTTTACCCTGCATCGATTTTGCCAATATCTAATTTAAAACCGGCTTTGAAGCACCACATTTAACCGGGTTCTATTTATTAAAACTTATTAATTTAACTCTTGACAATTGACGGTTCAATCGAGTAAGACTGAATCAATAAAACGGTTTCAATTCAACGGTTTTAAACTGTCCCGAAAGGTCAGGCATTCGGGTGAAAATAACCATCAGGTCGGCATCTAGCCCCTAACCCCCATCAGGTGGGTTTTATCCCTCATTAACAGGGCCAGCATTATGATGGTTGATGCAAAGCAATTTTTTGATGCGACAAGTCCGAGTAAAACCTTATTTGTCGCAGATTCTGAACTGGATCAGAAATATTATATTGACTTTTCCTCCGTGCGCGGGGGCAAAATTATTGAGGATTTACGGGATAATATTACTCTCTGGTCCCCGGAACAGCCCACCTGTCAACTGTTGACGGGACATATTGGCTGCGGGAAGTCTACGGAATTACTGCGCCTCAAGGCGGAGTTAGAACGGGAGGGCTTTCATGTGGTCTATTTCGAGTCATCTAAAGATTTGGAAATGGGCGATGTGGATGTCGGAGATATTTTGCTGGCGATCGCCAAACGAGTCAGCGAAAGTCTCGATCGCCTCACCCTAGAAGAACCCAAACGTCTGAAAAGTATCCTTCAAGGTGCAGCCAAACTTTTACAGACAGAAATTACATTCGATGAAGTGGGCGGCACGATAGGTCCAGCTCAATTCACTGCCAATCAAGAAGGTATCACGGTTGTAGCAATGGGGATTGCTAAAATTACCGCTAAGGTGAAACACAGTCCCGATCTACGCAGCAAATTAAGAGGATATCTGGAACCCCAAACCAATGGGATTATTGAGGCGATTAATAAAGAAATCCTTGAACCGGCGATCGCCAAGCTGAAGCAGCATGGCAAAAAAGGACTCGTGGCGATCGTCGATAATCTGGATAGAGTCGATAGTACAACGAAACCTTGGGGACGCCCTCAACAAGAGTACCTCTTTGTCGATCGCGGTGAACAGTTGCGATCGCTGCACTGTCACGTCGTTTATACGATGCCGTTAGCATTGCGATTCTCCAACGACTTCGGCACCCTAATCGAACGCTTTATCAGCGAACCCCAGATGCTACCGATGGTCCCAGTCCAATACCGAGATGGAAGTGAACATCCCGAAGGCATGAACCTTCTGCGTCAAATGGTTCTCGCCCGCGCATTTCCTCAGTTGGATCCAGAAGATCGCCTGGAAAAAATTACCCTCCTCTTTGAAGATGCTCAGACCCTGGACCGCTTGTGTCAGATCAGCGGGGGTCATATTCGCCATGTGCTACGAATGCTCAATGATGGGATTAAAAAACAACGGGGACTCCCGATCGCCCGTCAGACCCTCGAAGAAGTAATTTCTGCCTATCGCAATGAACGCACTTTAGCCATCAGCGATGAAGAGTGGGAATTACTCCGGCTGGTTACGCAACGAAAACAACTGCCGAGAAAACAGGACGATCCCATTCTGATTCGGAGTATGTTCGTGTACGAGTATCGGGATGCGGCAGGCTCTTGGTTCGATATTAATCCGATTTTGGCATAAGCAAAGGAGTGAAACTCATGAGTGAGAAGAAATCTGATGCGGATGTCATGAATCAGAATCAGCGGGCGTTGGCCGAACTGATTTGGGCGATTGAAATGTCCCAGGGACAATTTAAGCTGATGTTAGTGCGATGTAATTATATAACATTGCGCGAGATGTTGGTGCAACAACTCCATCGAGAGTGTTCGTTGAATATTAGGGAAATCGTCTTAGAACCCACCGTCAAACAGGTGTATTCCACCTTGGGCGATCGCTTAGGTGATGAAATCCCAGATGCTTTGATGGTGTTCGGGTTAGAGTCGGTGATTGCCTTGGATTCGGTGCTAACTTCTCTCAACCAAGTGCGAGAGGAATTTAGAAAAAACTGCCCCTTTCCTGTCATATTTTGGATCAATGACGAAGTATCGGTGAAGTTGACGCGGTTAGCACCGGACTTTGAAAGTTGGGCCAGTTTGACTCATTTTGCGATCGCCCCACATGATTTACTCTCCGCCTTGAAGGAAGAGAACGATCACCTGTTTGCGGAAATTTTTGCTGCCGGGAATCAACGATTTGTTACAAATCAGGAGATTTTTGGCAAGCGCTATCCATTTGAAATGATATTAGCATTGCAGGATTTAGAAAAGGCTAAACAGCCCTTGAGTCCTGAGTTTCAAGCGAGTTTGCATCTGGTGTGGGGTCGTGATGCTTATCGCAGCGATCGCATTGAGGAGGCGTTAGATTACTATCACCAGAGTTTACAATTTTGGCAAGCTGGTGAGATAAAAGGCTGGAAAGAGCGGGCGGGTGCAGTTTTTTATCATATTGGTTTGTGCTATACTCGGGTTTCAGAACGCGATCGCCATCAGAATCAGAGTTATTGGCATCAAGCGCGACAGGCGTTTCAATCCGCTTTAGATTGTTTTGAGGAGGCGGGAAGACCCGAACTGGTGGGTCAGTTTATCGGTCAGCTTGGGGAAGTATTGCGCCAGTTGAACGATTATTCCAGTTTGCAGGAACTCGCTCTAAGTGCGATGCGATTGCATGAAAAATTAGGGAATCGGGTACAGTTGGCGCAGGACTATGGGTTTTTAGCGCAAGTGGCCCTCCATAAGCAAGAGTGGGACCATGCTAGGGAATTAGCAGAAAAGGCGCTGGAAATTTTAGCGCCGGACCCTCAGCAGAAACAATATCAGGGATTATATTTGCTCCTGTTGGCGCGGAGTTTGCGGCAACTGGAGCAACAGGACGAAGCGGGCGATCGCCTGGAAGAGGCGGCAAAGGGTGACCCAGAAGATAATCCCCAATTATATATTGAGATTTTGGAGGAGTTGCGATCGCTCTACTATGAGCAATCGCAGTATGTGAAAGCGTTTGATCGCAAACAAGAACGACTATCCATTGAGCAGCAATTTGGGTTGCGGGCGTTTATTGGTGCAGGACGATTGGAACCCCAAAGACAAGCGCGATCGCAACCGATGTCAACAGAGTCTGCCGGAAGTGTGGCGCGAGAGATTCTCGCTTCGGGACGGCAAAAGGATGTGGAACGGTTAATCCAACGGATCGGCAGTACCCAATATAAGCTGACGGTGATTCACGGTCCCTCGGGGGTGGGGAAAAGTTCCCTGGTGCAAGCGGGATTAGTTCCAGCATTAAAACACAAAGTGATGGGCGATCGGGATATGTTACCTGTTTCCCAACGCTTATACACGGATTGGGCAAAAACCTTGGGGCAATTACTCAGTGAGGCCCTGGCACAACGAGGAATTCAGATTGAGACTATTCCTGATTCATTGGATAGGGTCTTGGAACAGTTGCGTCAAAATGAATCGAATTATCTGCTCACCGTGCTTATTTTTGACCAATTTGAAGAGTTTTTCTTTGTGTGTAAGGAACCAGAAAAGCGCTTAAAATTCTTTGAGTTTTTGGGAGATTGTTTTCAGATTGGTTTTGTCAAGGTGGTACTCTCGCTGCGAGAGGATTATATCCATTATTTATTGGCATATAATTCCCTGCCTAGATTTGTGGCAATCAATAATGACATTTTGAGTAAGAATACGCTCTATGCCGTTGGAAATTTTTCAACGGCAGATGCAGCAGATATTATTCGCAGTTTGAGCGATCGGGCACATTTCCCCTTAGAACCGCAATTAATCCAGGCAGTTGTCACAAATTTAGCGGAAAATTCAAATGAAGTCCGTCCCATTGAACTGCAAATTGTCGGCGCACAACTGCAAACCGATGATATTACAACAGTGGCAGAATATCGGCAACTCGGCCCTAATCCTAAAGAACAATTGGTCCGCGCTTATTTAGAAGAAGTGGTCCAAGATTGCGGTCCCCAAAACAGAGAAGTGGCTGAACTAATTCTATATTTGCTGACCGATGAAAATAATACTCGCCCCCTAAAAACTCGCAGCGAATTAGAAACAGATTTGAAAGTTTTAGTCACTGACTTAGTGAATGAACCCGAGCGAATTGATTTGATTTTGTATGTTTTGGTGAATTCAGGGTTAGTGTTTTTGTTGCCCGAATGTCCGAGCGATCGTTATCAATTGGTGCATGATTATGTCGTAGCGTTTATCCGCCAGAATCAAGGTCAGCAAGTAAAAAAAGAACTAGAAGAGGAACGGAGCAAGAGAAAGCAGAGTGAAGAACGTTTACTAATTTTGCAACAGGCCAATCAGATATTAGCTGAAGCCCAAAGAAAGGCAAGACAAATCGTGCGATTATGGCTAATTGGATTTGCACTTATATCTGTCAGTGCCGGAGTTCTCTTATGGGAAGTCATGCAACAAGCTCAACAGGCAGCAATCCGAGCTTTTAATTCTGAGTCAAAGGCACTGTTACTATCAAATGCTCGCCTTGGATCATTAATAGCAAGTATCAATGCCAGCCAAATAGTTTTAAAAACAAAAGCCTTACCAGATAAGCTTAAACATGACACTCTCCAGCAACTCCAAAAGATAGTTATGACGGACATCCAATTAGGAAATACTCTGGATGGACATGATGATGGAGTTAGACGGATCAGTTTCAGTCCTGACGGCCAGACTTTGGCTTCAGCAAGTATTGATAAAACTATCAAACTGTGGAGCCTGGATGGAACTATAACTACTACCTTCAGAGGACATACCGATAAGGTAATTGATGTTAGTTTTAGTCCTAATGGTGAATTGATTGCCTCTGTCAGCTTTGATGGAACCCTCAAACTTTGGAAACCCAATGGGATGTTAGTGCATTCGATGACTGGAGAAAAGGAGGTATTCAATAGTGTGAGTTTTAGTGCCAACAGCCAGATAGTTGCAGCAACGACCTCATTTACTAATCGAATTAAACTCTGGAAAACAGACGATGGTACTTTGATTCGTACCCTTGAGGGACATGAAAATTGGGTGACGGATAGCAGTTTTAGCCCTGATAGGCAAACTTTAGTTTCGGCGGATTATAACGGGGTTATTAAACTTTGGCGAGTAGATGGAACTTTACTGAACACTTTCCAAGGGCATAATGATCGCATTTATCGAATCATCTTTAGTCCAGATGGTCAGCAAATAGCTTCCGCCAGTATGGATAAAACCATTAAAATCTGGAAGTCAGATGGGACACTTATCACGACTCTAGTAGGCCATCAGGATAGAGTCAGTAGTATCAGCTTTAGCCCCGATGGAAAAACCCTTGCTTCTGCCAGTAATGACCGAACAGTTAAGCTATGGGACATACAACTTGGCGTCGTCCGCTCAAGTTTACAAGCACATGATGGTTTTGTGTGGGATGTCCGTTTCAGTCCGGATGGAAAAACCCTGGCTTCTGCTAGTAACGACCGTACTATCAAACTGTGGCGACTGGAGAGTCCCTGGGTCAAAATCTTGTCAGGGCATACTAATGGAGTTACTAGTGTTAGTTTTAGTTCGGATAGTACGTTAATTGCTTCTGGTAGTTATGACAAAACTCTCCAGATTTGGGATCGCGATGGCAATCTTAGGACAAAAATTCCTGCTCATAATAAAGAAATTTCTAGCGTCAGTTTTAGCCCAGACAATGAAATTATTGCATCTGGTAGTTATGATGAAAAGATAAAATTATGGAACCCTGATGGGACGCTGATTAAAGTATTAGACAGCCATAAAGGAGTTATTCAGAGTGTGAAATTCAGTCCAGATGGTAAACGAATTGCTTCTGCTAGTCATGATAAAACTGTAAAAATTTGGCAAAAAGATGGTAATTTGATGCTCACCTTGAAGGATTTTAGTGAGGTTATTTCCGTCGTTAATTTCAGTCCTGATAGTCAGATTCTAGCCGTGGGTAGCGGAAATGTGGTTAGCCTTTGGCAACTGGATGGCAAGCGAGTGGCAATACTCGATCAGCATACTCAAAGAATTAATAGTATCAGTTTTAGCCACGATGGTCAATGGATTGCGACAGCAAGTGCAGATAAAAGCATTAAACTTTGGCGGCGAGATGGTACATTCGTTCAAACTTTAAATAC
>CBFGOM010000137.1:0-17571 GCA_965650385.1 uncultured Oscillatoriaceae bacterium | reverse complement strand
CCCAAACCGTTCAGAAACCTTAGCCTCTTCTGCACTCGTAAAATGAATCCCTGCCGCCCCGGATAAATTTCCCCGTTCCCACAATGCTGTATAAACCTGCTTAAGTTGTTTTTTCTTGCGCAAATCTGCTGGATCTAGCGTTCCTAACGGACGCAAAATATAAGGAATCTTCCGCCATCTTGCCACAGTCGCCGCCCCGGAAATTACCGGAGAAAATAGGGCGTGTAAATGAGCAATCTCATAGTCATTTCCGTGTTGATATAACCACCGTAATAAATCCATAGAAAATTTATAACGACGAAAGGGAGAACAGGGAAAATAGCGGATTTGATACCCATCCTGTTCTACGGGGCAGTTTAGGGGAACATCTAGGGGGGCTTGCCCTACATCTCCATTAGAATTAGTCGTTAATATCGTCACTTCTGCACCTTGTCGCGCCAGGGCTGCCGACAACCCCAACACCATTTGACTCGGCCCTCCATAAACCAGGGAAATAGACGGAATAATTTGTAAAATTTTCATCAATTAAAATAAATAAAAATTGACCGTTATTATTGCCTTTTTTAGGAAAAATATTCGCACGAAAAAAGCAAGATACTCTGCTTCCTAACTTTTATTCTTTCAAAATTTTTTGATAAAATTCCAACTGCTGTTGAGCAAGCGCCTGATTCGTGTAATGTTTCATTGCTCTTTGATAACCGCGATGAGCCAATTCTTCCGTAAATTCAGGGTTGTCCATGAGTTTAAATAGGCAGTCTTCCAAAGCTTTAGCATTTCCTTCTGGAAAAACTAATCCAGCATCTTGAATCACATTGGGAATTTCCCCAGAATCCGAGCCAATCAGCGCCACTTGACAAGCCATTGCTTCAATTAACACATGACCGAATTGTTCTTTCCATCCTGCTGAAGTTAAAGTTTTAAATTTATCGGTTGTTTCAGATGGAAGAACCAAAACATTCATTAAATTAATATAACGCTGAACCTCATCATGGGGAACACTTTCAATCCAAAGAAGCCGATTTTGTAGGTTGAATTCTAGGGCTTTTTCCAACAAGGTTTGTTTTAAAGGACCGCGCCCTAATAATAGCAATTTCCAAGGCTTATCCGTTAAATGGGATAAAGACTGAAGTAAAGTAAGTAATCCTTTTTCTTCAACAAACCGCCCGACAAAACCCACGACAAATTCATCGGGTTGAATGGCGAGTTTGGTCCTGAGTTCTGGTTGCGGATGGGGACGAAACAGGGTTTCATCGACGCCGAGTTGAGGCATGATTTTGAGGGGACCAGAATAGCCGCGATCGCGCAAAATTCCTGCCCCATCTTGATTGCCTACAATAATACCATCGGTATGGCGTAAATTATAGGATTCTAAAACAGAAACCGGCCATTTTAATTGGTAGGGAAGATTCCACCAAGTAAAGAAGAGATTTTTAGCTTTTAATCCCAGCAATCGATTTAAAGTAATAAATTCCGAATAGGCGATCGCCTTTGCACCCTGTTCCACTTGAATAATATTTGGACGCCACTGCCGCAACAGAGAAATCAAGTCGGCCCCAAAGGTCAACAGTCCTTGATTGTTCTGGCTAAAATTGGAAATTGGCACTACCCGAAACGACCCTTCTTGGAGGAATTGGGTTTCGATAAGTTTATTTTGAACCCCACCGGGACGCCATCGCCGAGGAACGACTACAGTCACCTCAATATCCGGCGAAAGTTGGGCCAGTTTTCGTAACTTTTCCCGGTTTAAATCAACAATATAGGTATGGCTGGCAACTAGAATTTTCACAGCATCTACAATAAATTAATAGGTCAGTTTTTTTGAGAATGGGCGAGTTCATCTTGTTGGCTGTAAATTTGTCCATCCTCAAAGCTGGATTGCAGAATCGTACCCACAGCATTGAAAAATCCCAGGGTATAAAACCATCCGCGCACCAGAGTTTTAATGGGCGAACCACTTTTATTGCAGGGAGGATGACCCAGTACATGGCAGTCGAACAGACGAGCGAAAAAGCGTAGACATTGAGAGAGGGTGAGATTTTTTAATCCCAGAAGAAAATGGTTGTGATAAAAGGTGATTTGATAACTAATTGAGCGAGTGCTAATATCATGACAACCGCCGGTTTCTTCTCCTAAATGAATTAAGTGAGCCTCGGGTTCATACCAGATTTTGTATCCGGTTTGTCGTAATCGTAAGCAAAAATCAGACTCTTCCCTCACCGCGCTACCTCGGAAGCGTTCGTCAAAATGTAATCCGTACTTGTCGAAAATCTCGCGACGGAAGGACATATTGCAACCGCGAACGGAGAGGACTTGCTGAGGTTTGACTGTATGCACTAGGTCAATATAATACCAGGCAATTCCCGGATCCATTGCTTCTGGGGGTAAATCTTCAATGGTTAAACCGCCACCGGAGTCAGCGAGTTTCATGCGATCAAAAACCCGACCCGCGATCGCCCCGATTTCCGGTTGATCCAGATAATTGCGAGCATGAGCGTGGAGAAAACCTGGGGGAAGTTGGACATCATCATCGAGAAACAGAATAATTGCTCCGTGCGATCGGCGCACCGCATAATTGCGCGCACCAGGTAAACTCGCCCAATCCAGGCGCAACCACTGAATACGCTTAGATTCCGCTAGGGATTGCAGATAAGCATCAGTTTCGGGTTCATGTGTGGAGGTTTGATCAACCACAAGCACCTCGAAATCTGGATAGTCTTGTTCGAGGACATCGGCGAGGGTCTCTCTGAGTACCGCTTCCCGATTGTAGGTAGGAATAATTACAGAAATCGAAGGCAAAGACATGGAGTTCAGGGTTGAAAGTTTAGAGTTTAGAGACATGGAAGGCGATCGGCAAGGGAACCGGGTGGTTTAGGGGTCGGGTTTATTTCTTATTCGGTTTCTTTTTAGAGGACCCTTTTTCACCGAGCAACCCAAGTTCCTCAGCTTCAAGTTTTTCTTGAGCCACCTCTCGATCAAGGTCGGGCAATTTGAACAGCAACCCGGCAAATACCCAGTAATAGACGGCAACCGGGTCTACATCGAGAGGATAATAGTAAGTGTTATAGCTGATAAACAAGATAAACACCCAATAGGATGCGCCATAACCCCGGAGATTTTTATCTTTTACAGACCGATAGGTTTTAAAAGCAAGATAGGTCAGAGTCGTCACGAAAATCAGAAACCCGATGACTCCCGCTGGGCCAATTTCATAGAGTAATTTAGGGTAGTAGGTTTCGATCAGCTTAGGATCCCCAAACATCCGAGTGGAGTTGGTCGCTCGCCCTAATCCATTACCAAAAAATCCATCCTGTCCTTTTGAGGTAAATTCTGCTTGGTGGGCAATAAAATCCGTAGGCGGAGAAGCATTCCAACGACTTACAAAACTGTCAATCCGTTCCGTAACTACATCCGGGAAAAGTGCCATTGCACCAAATCCTAAGATAGAAAGTCCGATTGCAATAGGAATAAATCGTTTCAAATTTGTCACTTGCCCGGTGACTACCAACAGAATAACAGCAAATACAGGCACCAGAGCTAGAGCAATTCGTTGACCGGAGATCACGGCATTGACAAAGACTAAGACCATTCCTAAAAAGCTGAGAAGCTGCCAGACTAATGACGGATCATTAAATGCTGAGGCAAAGGTGAAAAAGAGGTTAGCAATTAGAAACCAAGCCCACTGCCAGGGGGCAACAAAGGTCCCGGGTAAGCGAATCATACTTTGCTCAGGACTAAAAACTAGGGAACCCCCGACGAGACATTTCGCTTCAAGGGTGGCTTTAAAGAGGGCTTCCCCAACATAGCCGCGAGTGCCTGCACAGCGACCTGTCAACAGTAGCCAATACTGCACTACACCCAGTCCACAGCAGATCAAGGCGAGAACCACATGGGTGCGTGTCAGCCACAAAAATTCCTTTTTGTTACGGATCAGGTAGTAACTGCATCCAAGCAAGGGAATATAGCCTAGGAAGACTTTGAGACCCAAAAGACCCATTGGAAGGGGCTTGCCATCGGGTTTAGGGCCAAACTGCTGAGCACCGTTGACAAATACCAGAGTCATTAAGCAGACCAACAATAGAATGTTCAGCGCTGGGCCCAGTTTAGGGGGAATTAAGAAGGGGAGTTTTTTGCGCTTGATCTCCTGGTATAGGGCGATCGCCCCGGGCACATAAAATCCATCTTTAGCCAGTTGAAAGATTGCATTGCCTCCCCCAACCCAGTAGGTAATGGTCCCGGAAAACGGCATATAGATGAGGAATCCCCAAATTGCCAAACGGGGGTATTTGTAGGATATTAATAAAATAGTAACCCCACAGCCCCCGGCTATGGCTAACTTGAAGTCGGCGACAAAAAAAAGTACAATCCCGATCGCCGCACCAAGACCTCCATAGGTCTGAAACGATTGAATAATTGCTTTGCGTTCGCGATCAACCTTTTTTTGTTGGGCAACCAGTTCTTTTTTACTCAGAGAAGGCGCTTGTGCCTCCTGATTGGTTTGAGACTTTTTCTTAGATTTTTGCTTCTTTTTTAACATATTCCGATGGTGAATCTTCCCCAGGAATTAGACCCTCGAATCGACGGGCCTTTCTACGGACAGTCACACAACCCTCACTCATCACTTCTTATTGATAACATCAAATCCATTCAGGCGGCTATATGCTGGTTCATGGGGTGGCGATCGCATTCCTCATTGGGCAGATAAGAACTTATACTCCCCCAAATTGCGCCCCGCCTGACTTACCCTGGCCCTGGGTAGTCAACCCCATTAAACCCTCTATAGACTCCTGACCGACTCTCCCCAAACAAAGAAAAGAAGACCCGATCGCTCGCGCCTTCTTTTCTAAATTTATTCCGATTTAAGCCTGCAACTTAACGGGATAATTTACCTTTAAGCTGCCAAATGTTGCTCAACAACTTGTACTAAATTGTCGGTCCAATAATTCGCCAGATCCGCTGTTGCGGCTTCCACCATCACCCGAATCAAGGGTTCCGTACCGGAAGCGCGAACTAAAATCCGACCCTGATCCCCCATTGCTGCTGTGGCGCGAGTGATCGCGATTTGCACAGGTTCACAACTTTCCCAATCCATCCGGCGATCGCGGTCTTCTACTCGCACATTTCGTAACAATTGCGGATAGGTTTGGAAACTATCATCCACCATCTGCGCTAGAGAAGCGCCCTGTTGTCTAACAACTGTTGCTAGATGAATCGCGGTCATCACCCCATCTCCGGTTACCCCATAGTGGCGACAGAGGATATGACCGGATTGTTCACCACCTAACATGGACCCAGTACGCAGCATTTCTGCATGAACGTGCTGATCGCCGACGGGAGTTCTCAGCAGTTTGCCCCCCAATTTTTCCCAGGCGCGTTCAAAACCTAAATTAGACATCACCGTAGCAACAATCGTTGAGTCGGGGAGTTGACCGGACTGTTCTAGGGTATGTCCCCACAAATATAGAATATAATCCCCATCAATTGGGCGGCCTCTATCATCTACCCCTAAGACGCGATCGGCATCGCCATCAAAAGCAAACCCCATATCAGCACTGTAAGCCTTGACCGAGGATTGCAGAACATCCAGATGGGTGGAACCGCAGCCGACATTAATCCGATCGCCATCCGGGCGATCGTGCAAGCAGATAATTTCTGCCCCCAATGCCTTAAACACTTCCGGGGCCAACTGGGCTGCTGCACCCCAGGCTAAATCTAAAACAATCCGCATTCCCTGTAACGGCAATTCCTCAGTTCCGCTGCCATAAATCAACGGGAGTTGCAACGCTTTTGCGTAATCTGCCACTAACTCGGGCCTATAATATTGATGTCCCCAGGCCCCGGTCAAACCGGCCAAGTCCATCTGCCCTCGGATCCCGGCTTCAATTTGCTTCTGCACGGCCCCGAGTAGCTTGGTCCCATCGGCTCCAAAAAACTTAATTCCATTATCCCCTGGGGGATTGTGACTGGCGGAAATCATGACCCCACCAATGGCCTCAGAAACGCTCGTTAAGTAGGCCACGCAGGGGGTTGGACATAATCCTAAATTCCAAACCTCTAACCCGGCTGAAGTCAGCCCCGCAGAGAGGGCCATTGCTAACATATCGCTAGAATTGCGAGAATCTTGTCCTAAAATAATCGGACCCGTTGTCCCACTTTGAGCTTTCAGGACCTGACCGGCCCAAAATCCGACTTGCAAGGCGAGGGGTGCATTCAGGAAATCTCCCACTCGTCCGCGAATTCCATCGGTCCCAAATAAGGGAGTATTGGGGAGATAAATTCCGGTTTCTACCACGGAAAGGCGATTAATGACCTCTTTACCCGCAATGGGTTTAGGATTTTGTACCGATTTAGACCCATTCACCCCGGCGAGGGTTAAAGATGAGCCGTTTGATCCAGAGCCTTGCGTCCAGGCTGGAGTTGTTACCATAATCTTATTCACTCCACACACACCACTATATAGATTCACTGTGGAGAATAGCATTTCCACAGAAATATGCTACTAAAACAACGATAAAAAGCCTAAATCCGGAGTTCAGCCGGTTTAGGGTCTCAAGAATAGAAGGAACAAAGATAAAGGTTCAGGTTTTTTTATCCTGGAGCGTTTATCCTGATTTAGAGGTAGTCTTTTAAAATTTCTCCTGTGGAGATTCCGGTTTTAGACCAACTAAATTGACTGGCCCGGGCTAGGCCCAGTTCCCGGAGGCGTGATCGCGTGGTAGCACCCAGGGCCACCGCCAGCATGGCACTAGAAATTTCGCGAACATTGTACGGATCAACTAATATTCCCGCATCCCCGGTTACTTCTGGCAGAGAAGACCGATTGGAGGTAATGACCGGGGTACCACAGGCCATTGCTTCGAGGGCCGGTAAGCCAAATCCCTCCCATAGGGAAGGAAAAACCAAGGCGATCGCCTGATTCATCAAGACTGGTAATTTCTCGTAAGGGACATATTCCAAAAATTTGACTCGTTCCTCTAATCCCAACTCTTTGACCTGTTTTTGAAGGGCGGGAGTGTAGCGCGGGTCAGAGGAACCGGCTAACCATAATTCATACTCTGAACCCTCGGCGATATTCGCAAAAGCTTCTATTAATCGATGCAGATTTTTATAAGGATCACATCGACCGACATAGAGAAAATAATTACTAAGAGGTAAGTTTAAAAACTTAAAATTTTCCGCATCATATCCTAGCGGAATCGGGGTGATTTTGTCGGCGGATATTTTACAAAAATTAGTAATATCTCGGGCGGTGGAAATGGAGTTGCAGACAATATGGGTGGCTTGCTGCAACACCAGGGGAATATAATAGCGATGATAATAGCTTAAGGGAGAGAGGGGGTCGGGAAAGCGCAGGGGGATAAAATCATGAACCATCACCACAGAACGACAGGCCGAAAACAAGGGGGCTTCCGGTACTGGGGAAAACAGCAGTTGCGATCGCAGGCTTTGATAAATTTTGGGAAGATGTTTTTGGGTCCACCACAAACGCTTTAGATGACCTTTCTTTCCATAATCTGGCGTTAAATCTTCGGGGACTAAATAACAATTATAAGGAGCTAATTCCCGCCCGATTAATAAAGTCGGCTCCAGAGGGGTCAGATAAGGAACAATTTGGTTAGCATAGGTGGTAATTCCCGTGGGTTTGGGAATCAAAAATGATAGATTAATGGACAGGGAAGTCAAGAGCGTACACCTCGGGTTTTTTGCGTGACGTCCAACTACAGGTCAAGAGCGAACCCGATTGTTTTATCCAAAGTAAACATCCGAACCTCTCGGTTTCCGGGGAGAGAGGAGGGATTGAATTAGGGGCGATCGCTGACAATATTGAGCCAATCCTGCAAACTTTCCCCGGGCAATCTCCGGTTTAATAAAAATCAGAATTAAAGCATGGGCAATTAAGCGGAACACTCGACTGATTAAAACGGGTTTTGGACTGTATTTTTCCATTGTTCTTAAATAACTGTAGGTGCTGTGTTTGAACTTCTGTTTAACCTGGGTATCTGCAATGGAGGACGGAGTATGAATCAGGCTTAATTTGGGCGTCACCCCAATAATATGACCTTGGGCGGCATAGCGTCGGCAAAAATCAAAATCTTCATAATAGAGAAAGTAATCGGGGTCAAAAGTTGGACATTCGGAAAACTGTCCAAAATTAATTAATAAACTGCAACCCGTTACCCAATCACAAGGGACATAATCGACATCCGCCTCCAGACTCAACAGGTTTTTTTCCAGAATCGCACCCTGACTCGGAATAAATACCCCACCCGCAAACCACAGGGTCCCGATGGGTTCATAAACAATTGTACCTAAAATAGACACTTCGGGATTCGCCGCGAATAAATCGGGGACTTTTTTCCATCCCTGTGATCCCAGGAGGGTATCCGGATTGATTAACCAGACAATCCCTTGGGGGTCTTGCTGATACACCCACTCCAATCCCCGATTGCACCCCGCCCCAAATCCGACATTCTCCCCAGACTCCAAAATCACCGTAGACTCGCGTTCCAACTGGTAGATTGAGTCGTCCCTGGGTGAATTATTGACAATAATAACCTGATATTGAAGGGTTGAACTGTCTTCAATAGATTGAATTAATTGCTCAACTAACTCGGTAGAATAATAATTAACGGTTACAAAATAAAGCACCTGGGTTGCAATTCCATCGAGTGATTGACAAACTTAAGGGGAATAAAGGATAACTCGGCAAATTTGAGTTTGTCTTTTATCCTTCATCCCACTCCACTTAGGGTAATTCAATTTGAGAATCATCGCCTATCATAAACCGTAGGGCTTTAGGACGTCTGGGGGCGCTCGTTAATTGCGCGCGTCTACCAATGACACTATCCACCAATCGTTGATGAATACCCATGATTTGAGCGCTATGCAACACCACACTATGTTCTAAATCTGCTTCAATTAATTTTACCTGATCCGCAATACTACTATAAGGACCAATGAAGCAGTTTTCCAAATAACAATTGTCGCCAATAATGACCGGACCGCGAATGGAACTGTTAATGACTTTCGTTCCTGCGCCAATTTGGACGCGCCCAATAATGTGACTTTGATCATCCACTTCGGCGTGATTTTGGGCGATTAATTGCGTATCCAAAATGATGCGATTAGCTTCAAGCAGGTCATCTTTTTTCCCGGTATCTAACCACCAACCCTCTAGGGTACAGGATTCCACCGAGGTTTTCCAGTCGATGAGGCGTTGAATGGCATCGGTAATTTCCAATTCGCCTCGGGCTGAGGGTTGGATATGGGCGATCGCTTCATGAATCTGCGGAGAAAAAAAGTAAATCCCGACTAAGGCTAAATTAGACGGCGGGTCTTTGGGTTTTTCAACTAATTGTAAAACCTTACCCTTTTCGTCCACTTTTGCCACCCCAAATGCACTGGGATTGGAGACGGGACGCAGGAGAATTAAAGCATCCAGTTTTTCTTCTTTAAACTTATCCAAAAACGGATTCAGCGGCCTTTGGATCAGGTTATCTCCGAGATACATAATAAACGGAGTATCCCCTAAAAATGGCCGAGCAATTTTCACGGCATGAGCTAAACCAGCGGGTTCTTCCTGTAAAATATAAGTAATCTTCGCCCCGAAGCGATCGCCATTGCCGGTCAAAGATTTCACCTCTTCGCCCGTTTCTGGACTAATAATAATTCCAATATCTGTAATTCCGGCAGCTACAATTCCTTCAATGCCATACCAAAGAATGGGCTTATTAGCAACTGGCACAAGCTGTTTAGCACCAGAATAGGTGAGAGGTCGCAGGCGGGTACCTTTTCCACCGGACAAAATTAGTGCTTTCATATCAAACGCCTCAAATCTCGGGGTCTGTGTCGGAGTTCCTGTCGCCAGTGTGAGGGATAAGTTCCCCACACTGGGGCTATTCTGCAACAGGATATCACCGAATGGCTTATGTTATTCGCCGAGGAAAGGCCAATTCAGGAGCGATCGCACCTCAATCTTTACAGCATCGGATCCCTACAAGGGCGATCGCCTCCCCGCTTCAACGTAGTCATGTTTTCCGGAAAGCTTCTAATTTTCATCTGAATTTTCCCTCAAAATAATACATTTTTTCTTATTTTATCTTTGTTGTTTTCCTGAAAAATCTTTGTTCTTAGAGAATTTCAAACTAATTTTTATTCATTGAATAATCTAAAAAAATCTTTTTACATTATTCTAATTATCCGATAAATTTTATAGCAAAATTACCATCAATTATTAATATTTCTCTTCATTTTGTCTCAAAATGTAGCGACAAAAAGTTTAGCCAATGATAAACATAAATATTTTTAATCAATAAAATTCTTAAGCGGAAAGCAAGCGGTGGTAGAATTATTGTCATAGTTTCTTGACTTTTGGGGTCTCCTTTCTCGGAAATATTGCAGCCTTCACCCTGAAACAACGATTTTATCATCAAATTTTTCCGAAAGCCCTGCTAATTTTTCGGTAAAAAGTGGTGATAGTAATTGCAATAGGGCTATTTCTGTCATGGAATGAGGAATCCAAGTTTTTGAAAGTTTAAATCCATATCCGCAGGGCTTGCAGTTAAGTTAAAAGAGCTAAAATTCATGCCAAATCGCCCAGCAAATTTTGAACACCAGCCTCATACTGAAGCAGCCGATCGCACGATTCGTCTGAAGCAACATAAAAACCTGTTTACCTTATTAGCCATCGCTGCCGGTTTAATTTTTCTTCAGGGATACATGATAGCTCCCCTGATTCCCCGTTTAGCAGAAGTCTTTAACGTTCCCGTTCAAGAAATTGGGTTTATTGTCCCTACCTATATGCTATCTTACGCCCTGATGGCTTTGTTCTACGGGGTGATTTCCGATCGCTTTGGACGATGGCCGGTCATTCGGTTGTCCTTGGCAATTTTTGTGATTTGCACCGCCTTAACCGCTACGGCTCAAACTTCGTCACAAATGGCAATGTGGCGATTGCTCACCGGGATTGGATCAAGTGGTGTGATTCCCCTGACCTTTGCATTAATTGCGGATTTATTCCCCTTTGAACAACGAGGGAGCAAACTCGGATTAGTCTTTGCAGCAATGGAAGGGGGAATGGCTGCCGGTTCTGCGGGAGGTGCAATTTTGGAACCCTTTGTAGGGTGGCGATCGCTCTTTGTTGGAACCGCTATTTTGGCTGCTTTTGTACTATGGCGGATGAATCGTTATGGTGATCTATTTGACACTCCCCTCCCAGAAACACTCCCCTCCATTCGCCAAATCTTTGGGGGATATCGTCAGATTTTAAGCAGTTTTCGAGGACAGCGGACTTATGCTTATGTCTTGTGGAATGGTATCTATCATTCAGGTGTCTATACCTGGCTAGGATTGTACTTATCCCAACGCTATCAAATGGATGCTTTAACCATTGGTTTGACCATTTTAGGTTACGGTATTCCCGGGTTGTTATTGAGTTCCTGGATTGGTCATGCAGTCGATCGCTGGGGACGTCGTTGGCTGATTCCGTCCGGGTTAGTTATGTCTGCCTTAGCTGGAATTGTCATGATTTTTGAGATTCCTGCCAATGTCACCACCGTAGCGGTTTTGGTTTTATCCTTGGGTTATGACCTCACTCACCCTTTATTTGTCGGAATTGTGACGGACTTAGGCGATGACAATAATTTGGGTCAAACAATGGGACTCAAAGTCTTTACGTTGTTTACGGGATTTGGGGTCGGCAGCTTAATTTTTGGAGAGTTACTCAACTTTGGGTTTGAGGTGTCTCTGGGCATTTTTGGCGGCATTCAGTTGATTGCCGGTTTGATTGCCGTTCTGCTGTTCTGGCAAGAAGTTCCATCGCGATCCATCCAACCCCTGGGAGAAGAGGGCTAAATTATCAACAGTGGGAAGGGGTTGAATGGTCGGGTTAAATGCAATTCCAAGCTGGAATTTAACGGCAGAAATCTCGCAGCATTTGTCGAAGTCCCTGCCGCCAGTGAGGGGGATAAGTTCCCAAAGTTGCGGCAATTTTAGCCAAAGAGAGGACCGAATAGGCTGGACGACGGGCGGGAGTAGGATACTCTGCGGTAGAAATAGGTTTCACCCGTTGGATTTGCAGGGGAAAATTTAGGGCCTGAGCTTCTTCAAAGATGGCGATCGCAAAATCATACCAACTGGCAACCCCGCTATTGGTGTAATGGTAGGTTCCCGAGGGAATTGCCAACTGAATCATAGAGGCGATCGCCCCTGCTAAATCCCCCGTCCAAGTCGGACTCCCCACTTGATCCGTTACTACGCCTAATTCCTCCCGTTGGGATCCTAAACGCAGCATCGTTTTGACAAAATTACCCGAACCCCCGGTCCCATAAACCCAAGCGGTTCTGAGGATAATCGCATCTCCCCCCACCTGCCGAATGGCTTCCTCTCCGGCGAGTTTGGATGCGCCATAGTGTCCTAACGCATGGGTTGTATCGGTTTCTTGGTAGGGATGAGACTGAGTGCCATCAAACACATAATCCGTAGAAACATGAATCAACCGCGCCCCTAATTGATGGCACTCTTCCGCCAGAATGCCGACCCCGGTGCCATTAATCGCCATTGCCAGTTCCGGTTCACTTTCTGCTTTATCCACCGCCGTATAGGCAGCACAATTGACAACTACTTGAGGTTTAACTGCTGCCATAACGTGATGGATTGAGTCGGGGTTGGCTAAATCCAGAGTTTGGCGATCGCACCGGGTAACCTCACCCACCGCCTGGAGAATCGGAGACAATTCCTGTCCCAACTGACCCGTAATCCCAGTTAATAAAATTTGGGTCATGCAAACACTTCCGCATCTTTCAAAGACAGACCCGCTTGGTCTTTTTCCGATAAAATCGGTGTCGCCCCATTCAAGGGCCAATCGATGCCCAATTCTGGATCGTTCCACAGAATACAACGTTCATGCTGTGGGGCGTAATATTCCGTGGTTTTGTACAACACTTCCGCCATTTCCGACACCACAAAAAAACCATGAGCAAATCCGGGCGGAATCCAGAACTGACGGTGGTTTTCGGAACTGAGGAGACAACCGGCCCACTGTCCAAACGTCGGAGAGTTTTTGCGAATATCAACCGCCACATCAAACACGGCACCGAAGACGACACGCAGTAATTTTCCTTGGGGCTGTTGAATCTGGTAATGTAGACCCCGCAGGACATTTTGCCGAGATCGCGAGTGGTTATCCTGGACAAACTCAGCAGTGATGCCGGTTTTTTCAGCAAAGGTGCGTTGATTATAACTTTCCAAGAAAAAACCGCGATCGTCGCCGAAAACTTTCGGTTCGATAATTACGACTTCAGGAATATCAGTGGGAATTATGTTCATGAAAAATTGTCAGGGATAGCAACCGGGAGTTTTCGGGTTTAAACTCAACTCGCTCATCAATGTATCAGAATTGCTCACCTTTAAACCAAGCGGTTTAAAATTGATCACTCATTTTAGAGTCCGTTAAACTCAAGGGTACAGTGGCGCAGAAGACCAATCCAGCGACGGTGGCAACCCCAGCTTTTTTAAAGCCCCTGAGGGGCCTGGATGAAGGGCAATATCACATTTAAGGTTCAGGGTAGCAACAGGCATTCTTGATCCCTAGGACTCAAGAATCCAGATCGTGTACTTTCTATCTAGTGCGGTAGTTTCCCTAAACGCCTTTGCGTTTATCCTCTATGGTGATGCAATTGTTTCATAAATATTTCGCAAACACCGTTTTAACCCCCTCTGTAAATTGGGCGCTAAAAGCGCGTCTGCTTCCCTATCTGGCCGCATCGGTCACCGTGGCATTGCTGTTAACTGGAGTAGGAGTCCTCAACTATTCTGAACAACAACGCTGGAAACAGCAGCATCGCGCCAATGTCCTCAATGAAGTCAGCGCCATCCGGGCGAGATTAGAACAGGGATTAAACCAACGGTTGTTTTTGGAACGGGGTTTAGTCGCTTATATCAGCGCCCTGAATTCCAACATTGACCCCGAGCAATTTGATAACTTAGCGCGGGTGATTGTCGCCAAACAAGAGGGGATTCGTAGTATTGCCCTGTATGAAAATACAATTGTGAGCCATATGTATCCCCTAGCGGGGAATGAAGCGGCGATCGGGTTTGATCCGATGAGTATTCCCTCAGAACGGGAGGCGATTCTGCGGGCGATTCATACCCGCAGTACGGTTTTGGCTGGACCTGTGGACCTTGTTCCTGAAGGACTGGCGTTTATTAGTCGCACCCCGATCTTTTTAACCCCTCCCGGTGCAGAACCCGGAAGCGGGGCTTACTGGGGAATGGTGGGGATTATTATCGATCACGATATTCTGTTTACCGAAGCGGGTTTGTTCAATGAAGAGTCCCAACTAGAGTATGCCATCCGAGGGAATGATGGCTTGGGGGCGGCTGGTGGGGTATTTTTCGGGGACCCCCAAATTTTTAAGCAAAATCCGGTATTGTTATCAGTGATTCTGCCCAATGGATCCTGGCAGTTGGCAGCAATGCCCGCTGAAGGATGGCCTGCGATCGCCCCCTTTTCCCGTTGGTTATGGACCGGAGGCTCTATATTAGCAGTCTTGGCCGGGGGTTTGGTCTTTATTTTAGTCAGTGCACCCGCAAGACTCCAAGATGCCGTCAATCGTGCCACTACAGCCCTCAGAAACAGTGAAGAGGCCCTCAAACAGGCCAATTTGGAATTAAAACACCTCGATCGCCTCAAAGATGAGTTTTTAGCTAATACCTCTCACGAACTACGCACCCCCCTCAATGGCATTATTGGTCTAGCTGAATCGCTCATTGATGGGGCCGCAGGCGCCGTTACCTCTCTCCAAGCGAAAAATCTAGGGATGATTGTTTACTGTGGATATCGCCTCGTTCATCTGGTGAATGACCTACTTGATTTTTCCAAGTTAAAACATAAAACCATTGAACTGCAACTCAAGCCCATTGGCATGAGAGAAATTGCAGAAATTACCCTCTCTATCTGTCAGCCTTTAATGGGAACCAAGGATTTAAAATTAATCAATGGGATTCCTGTCGATGTTCCCTTAGTTTTAGCTGATGAAAATCGGGTCCAGCAAATTTTACAAAATTTAATTGCCAATGGGATTAAATTTACTTCCCTGGGTGTCATTGAAGTTTCCGCTCAGTTACGCGAAGCGGTCCCGAATTCTCCCAATCATCCTGACTATTTAGCGATTACCGTTTCGGATACGGGAATTGGGATTGCCTCGGACAAGCTAGAGCGAATTTTTGAGTCGTTTGAACAAGCGGATGGTTCTACGGCAAGGGAATATGGGGGCACGGGATTGGGGTTATCGATTACCAAGCAGTTGGTGGAGTTACATGGAGGAGAAATCACCGTAGAATCTACCCCGGGAGTGGGGTCACGATTTACGTTCACCTTGCCGATCGCCTCCGTTGAGGCAACTCATAGGACACAGTTGAGTTCCCCATCCGTTACCACCCAAATTCTTAAGGAAGAGCGGCAGGTAGTCACCTTTGATTCGTCCAGTAAAGCCCCTATTTCCCCGGAAGAATCCTCGGGTACTTTAACCCTTGTTAATCAAGACGAAAATTCAGAACAATTTAAGATTTTAATTGTGGATGATGAGCCGGTTAATTTACAAGTTTTGGTGAATCATCTTTCACTCCATAATTATGCAATCACTCAAGCTTCTAATGGAATAGATGCATTAGAGGTGATTGAGCGTGGGTTTAAGCCAGATTTGATATTACTGGATGTAATGATGCCCAAAATGACAGGATTAGAAGTCTGTCAAAAATTGCGAGATGTGTTTCCCGCGACTGAAGTCCCGATTTTGATGTTAACAGCTAAAACCCAAATTGATGTTCTGGTTGAAGGGTTTGGATCCGGGGCGAATGATTATTTGACAAAACCCATTTCCAAAAATGAATTATTAGCCAGAATTAAGACTCATTTAAGACTTTCACATATCAACTTAGCTTACAGTCGATTTGTTCCCAGAGAATTTTTACAAATGTTGAATAAAGAAAGCATTATTGATGTCAAATTGAGCGATAGTGTGAATCAATCTATGTCAATTTTATTTTCAGATATTCGGGATTTTACCCCCTTAAGTGAACGAATGACACCGGAAGAAACATTTAAGTTTATTAATGCTTATTTGTCGCGGATGGAACCGGCGATCGCCGCCAATAATGGGTTTATTGATAAATATATTGGCGATGCGATTATGGCTTTATTTAATGGAGAAGCCGATGATGCCGTACAAGCAGGAATTGCCATGATCCGCAGTCTCGGGGAATATAACCGCGATCGCCTCGCTTTGGGAGAACAGCCGATTAAAATTGGCATTGGCATCAATACCGGCGATTTGATGTTAGGAACGGTTGGCGGAAAAACTCGCATGGATGGAACGGCGATCGGAGATGCCGTCAACTTAGCCTCTCGAATCGAAGGACTCACCAAAAAATATCATGTTTCCTTGTTAATTTCTGACCGTACCTTTTCCCGGTTAAAAAATCCTAATCACTACGGAATTCGTAAAATAGACACCGTGAAAGTCAAAGGAAAATCAGAATTAGTCACCGTCTATGAAGTATTTGATGCCGACCCCTTGGAACTGAAAGTGTCCAAGCTAGAGACCAAACAAGACTTTGAAACAGCCTTATTTTACTACAACCAGAACTCACCGGAGGAAGCTCAGGAACTCTTTGAACGGTGTTTGTGCAAAAATCCCGAGGATAAAGTCGCCCAGATTTATCGCGATCGCACCCAAGAACAATTATCCTAACCACACCCCAAATAGAAGTGTCAAGCATCCACCCGATTCCGTTCAACTTGACACTTCTTGTACTAGACGGAACATTATTTAACCGTCTCAATACTGCGGGTTTTATTGGTCATCCGGCTCAAGAATATCTGGAGCACACTGCGTTTGCCAATTTTAATATTACCTTGCACAGCCATCCCAGACTGAAGATTAACTTGCAGTCCATTATCCAACAAAAACTTCTCACTATCTAAAGTAATCGTTGCCGGGAAAGCATAAAAACGTCGGGTTTCATCCGGAGGCAAGACATCAGAACCAATGGAGGTAAGGACACCCCGAACCGTACCATATTCCGTCGCTGGGAAGGCTTCGATACTAATCTCAACCGGCACACCTGCTTGACCATCTTCTTGACTCTTCCGCAGCGCATCTAACACCATCGCAATATCTTGGTTTTGGATATAAACCGATGCTTCCAGTTCATTGTTCGGAACGATTTTTAAGAGCGGTTCCGGGGATTGGGCCAAGGTGACATATCCGGGAGAATTGGGTTTCAAATCAAACACATACCCATCAACCGGAGCCTTGAGTTCTTGATACTGAAGTTCCAGATTTGCCTTGGCTAACTGACCGTCAATTTGGGAAATTCGCTTATCATTTTCTAGTTTTAAACGGCTGAGTTGTCCATTGATATCCGCAATTCGTTTTTGATTTTCGGCGATGCGGGTCAACACATCGCGCTGGGAAATAGCGCGGGTATTTTGGACCTCTTGACGCGATCGCGACATCGCCACATTCAGCCGTTCTTGTTCACTTAAGAGGCGATCGACCTCTCCAGAACGAG
>CBFGOM010000136.1:0-17642 GCA_965650385.1 uncultured Oscillatoriaceae bacterium | reverse complement strand
CCCCTTTACCGACGACTCCCCCAACCCTAACGCCCACACCAACGCCCACGCCACCCCCAATCCCTGAGACTCCCGTAGATATCCCACCTGGGGATCCCCCGGTCCTTCCTGTTGACGGTCCAGGGGAAGTGAGCACACCGATTCCCGTTCAAACTATTGATCCGATTAACACTCCACCGCTTGCTCCTACTCCCCCCCCATTTGTCATTATCGACCCTCCCCCACAGTTTGTTACCGACCCTCCCGCACCCTTTGTTACCGACCCTCCCCCGCCTCCCGGTGAGAGTGAGGAAATTCCTCCACCAGTAAGTGAGAATAATGCAGAACCAGACCCCACAACCGAAAGTACCAATCCTATAGAAGGTCAGATTCTGCAAGATGCCCCCAGCACAACGGGAGAGGCACAGCCCATGAGTCCGCTTTCTGAGCAAGAAGTCGATCGCCCAGGGTATGAAAGTCAGTTAGCAGTGGCTGATGTTGGAGTGGCGGTTCAAATGTTGGAAGAATATCAGGCAATGGAGTTTAGCAATTATTTAGAAGTGGAGTTGTTTGGAGAAACTGCCACTCCCGATGAAATTGCTCAAACCTTGTATGATTTGTGGCAAGCGACGGGTAACAAGAGTGCATTAATTTATGTCTCAGCCTTAGCGGAGCAATTAGAATTAGTCATCATTTCGCCGCACAATTTTCGGGTAGCCCAAGGCAATTCTGACTTAGTGGCTTCCACGGATTTAGCCCAAGGATTGATTGAGAGAACAACTGATATAGCGATTCGCCAAACGGTGCCCAATGTTTCTCAAGAACAGCTTCTTGAACAGGTGCAAAACTTGCGATCAGAATTGACGAATCCCAGAAGAATCAACAGTCGGAGTTATTTACCGATCGCCCAATCACTCTATCAGTCCCTGATTGCTCCAATGGAAGCCCAACTCGAAGCTAATGGGATTGAAACCTTAGTCTTTTCGATGGATTCTGGCTTGCGAACGCTTCCCCTAGCGGCCTTGCATGATGGGGAACAGTTTTTATTGGAAAAATATGCAGTTGCCCTAGTCCCCAGTTTTGGATTGACCGATGTCACCTATTCCGATATCCGCAACCGCGAAGTGTTAGCGATGGGTTCTGCTATTTTTTCAGACCTCAATCCCCTACCGGCAGTACCGACAGAATTGCAAAATATTATCCGCAATTCCTGGCAAGGAAACGTCTTTTTGAATGAAGAGTTTACTGCGAATAATTTCCGCCAAGTCAACTTGGAAAAGCAATATGGAATTATTCATTTGGCAACCCATGCAGAATTTCAAGGGGGAAATTTGGGGAACTCTTATATTACGTTTTACGATAGCCGAGTCGGGCTGAACCAGATTCGAGACTTAGCGACAGAACTGGGGTGGAATACTTCGGTGAATCCTCCCATTGAACTATTAACCTTAAGTGCTTGTCGGACGGCAGTCGGAGATACCCAAGCTGAGTTAGGATTTGCCGGGTTAGCGGTACTTTCTGGGGCGAAGGCATCGTTAGCCAGTTTTTGGTATGTCAGTGATGCTGGAACCCTAGGATTAATGAGTGAATTTTATTCCCAACTGGCAGAAAAGCCCCTGAAAGCTGAAGCTTTACGGCAAACTCAACTGGCGCTGTTAAGGGGAGAGGTGCGCATAGAAGATGGGATGTTACGTCTTTCTAATGGCACAACTGTTCCTTTACCACCAGAATTAGGGATACAAAAAACGTTAAATCTATCTCATCCTTATTTTTGGTCCGCCTTTACCATGATTGGAAATTGGAATTAACCCGATTAGGATTGAACCCGAATCCGATTTTTGGAGGTTGAGAAACACCCCCACCCGTAAGGGTGTGGGGTGTTTTCTGATCTGGTTGTGACAGATCTATAAAAACTAGCCCTGAATTTGTGTATTTGTAGGGGCGTAATGCTTGCGCCCCTACAAGAAATAACGATTTTTCTTCATTCGCCAGTCAAAGCGAAAACAGACTTTTACCAACCAGATTTGGTATGATACGGAATCAGGTTGTAGTAGATCTATACAACCCTACAGTATCCAGCCTGGGGCTACACAGACAAAGCCAGCGGGGGCGGGCTAAGAGAGAAAATAACTTTTTGTAATCGGATTTGGTATGACGTCATCTATTTCGATGAATTCATGTAGATTCTTTACTTTTGTTTAATTGCCACAGTTTCCCCAAAGGTTTAATTCTCCCTAAAATGGGATAAACTAATTGGAACCCTAAAATGAGGGGCGAGAATGGAGTGAGGGAACATCAATGAGTTATAAAATGGACCGCCGCGCTTATGCGGAAACCTACGGCCCAACGGTGGGCGATCGCATTCGGTTAGCTGATACAGAATTATTTATTGAAGTTGAACAAGACTTAACCACCTACGGCGATGAAGTCAAATTTGGCGGGGGAAAAGTCATCCGCGATGGCATGGGACAATCCCCCATTGCCAATGATAGCGGCGCGGTAGATTTAGTGATTACCAATGCGGTGATTCTGGATTGGTGGGGAGTGGTAAAAGCCGATGTGGGAATTAGAGATGGCAAAATATTTAAAATTGGTAAAGCGGGAAATCCTTATATCCAAGATCAGGTTGATATTATTATCGGTCCAGGAACTGAGGCGATCGCTGGGGAAGGGATGATTCTTACTGCCGGGGGAATCGATGCCCATATACACTTTATTTGTCCCCAACAGATTGAAGTGGCGATCGCCTCGGGAATTACAACGATGTTAGGTGGGGGGACTGGACCCGCTACGGGGACCAATGCCACCACCTGTACCCCAGGACCTTGGAACATTCACCGGATGTTACAAGCTGCCGATGCCTTCCCGGTGAATCTCGGGTTTATGGGAAAAGGCAATAGCAGCAGACCCCGCGCCCTTGTGGAACAGGTTCTCGCGGGGGCAATTGGGTTAAAATTGCATGAAGACTGGGGAACAACTCCAGCGGCGATCGATACTTGTCTCACCGTTGCCGATGAGTATGATGTGCAAGTTGCCATCCATACCGATACCCTGAATGAAGCGGGATTTGTGGAAGAAACGATCGCCGCCTTTAAAGACCGCACCATTCATACTTACCATACGGAAGGGGCTGGCGGAGGACACGCCCCGGATATTATCAAGGTTTGCGGACAAAAAAATGTCCTCCCCTCTTCCACCAATCCGACCCGCCCTTATACCGTTAATACCTTAGAAGAACATCTGGATATGTTGATGGTGTGCCATCACCTTGATCGCAGTATCCCCGAAGATGTTGCCTTTGCTGAATCCCGCATCCGTCGCGAAACCATTGCTGCCGAGGATATTTTACATGACCTCGGGGCATTTAGTATGATTTCCTCCGATTCTCAGGCAATGGGACGAGTGGGAGAAACCATCATTCGCACTTGGCAAACGGCGCATAAAATGAAGGTACAACGGGGGTTTTTGTCCCCGGATGACCGAAAAGAAGCGATTCCTAGTACCACAGAACATGATAATTTTCGGGCGCGGCGGTATATTGCCAAATATACCATTAATCCTGCAATCACCCACGGAATTTCTAACTATGTAGGGTCGATTGAAGAAGGTAAACTGGCGGATTTATGTTTGTGGCGTCCGGCATTTTTTGGTGTAAAACCGGAATTGGTCATCAAAGGTGGGGCGATCGCCTACGCCCAAATGGGCGATGCCAATGCCAGTATTCCTACACCCCAACCCGTCCATTCTCAGCCCATGTTTGCCAGTTTTGGAGGGTCTCGGACTGCCACATCTTTTACCTTTGTCTCCCAAGCGGCATTGGAGTTAGAAATACCCACTCGGTTAGGATTGCGAAAACAGGCGATCGCCGTTTCTGACACGCGAAAAGTGGGCAAACGGGATATGAAATTAAATGAAACCCTGCCTTATATTGAAGTTGATCCAGAAACCTATCAAGTTTGGGCCGATGGTCAATTACTCACCTGTGAACCTGCGCAAGTCTTGCCCTTAGCCCAGCGGTATTTTCTATTTTAAATGAAGGGTAGGATTTACCCATTCCTTCTAAATACCAACCTAACCCGCTTCCAGGTGTATTTATTTGTAGGGGCGCAAGCATTGCGCCCCTACAAGAAACCACGATTTTTCCTTATGCAATTACACATCGTGACAGGGCTATCCTTGTAACCCCACCGTTGACGGGAGTGGGCTTTGATACACCCTTAAAACCCAGATTTCGTAGGAAATAGTTACTCTAAACAAGGGAAATAGAGAAACAAATAGCCCGAAAGATAATAACAGGAAACCTGCTTTTATCTTTCGGGCCTCTATCCCGCCGTGTAACCAACAACTGTTTCTAAGCATTGAACGTAAAACTTAGAAACAGAACCACTCCGAGGTTGACTCAATTCTTTTGAATCCAGTTTAAATTCGTCAATTCAAATCAGAATTCTATTAGAGATTAAGTTCTCTGCTTTACCGTTAGCAACAGTTTTTAGTTCTGTAATGCTTTCTATTTAATAACTTTTAGCAAAAGCCAGAAGACAAAATTGTATTGAAAGTTACCGTTAACTCAATTTATCGAAAAATTTTACAAAATCACTCAGGAGGGGCGATCAGTCCCTGGGAACGGGTCATTTCAAAAAGTTGGGCGGCATTAGGGCCTAGGAACCCTTGAAAGAGTTGAGGATGTCCCGGAATAGGTTCGATCGCAAATCGTTGGGCGATTTCATAATAGGCATAAGTCCAAGGAATATCCTGAAAAGGACCCTCGGGCTGACTGCGGACGATGACGGACTCCTGTACTGCCTGAGTTGCGGTTTGACGTAATCCAACTTCCGCAGTCCCTTCAATATCAGCTTTCATCGGAACACCCCGACTGCGGAGTGCTTGGGCGGTGGTTTCGATATCCGGGTAGGCGGGAGTATTTTGGCGGTTCACATAGCCCGTAAAATGGTTGACAGCATAGCCATGTAGCAAAACCCAAGCCCCATACTGACTCACGGCATTCACTGTTTCTAGGTGCGATCGCACTGGCGGCATCCAGGGACGAACAAACAGGCATTTGAGTCGCTGGGCTAGGATGTGAGGGTCTGTGGAGGAATTGTCTATCGCCTTTAAGTCTTGAATCGCAGACTGGCACTCTAATAACCCCTCTAAATCTAACCCTGACTGTACCGTTTGTTCCAAATGCGATCGCACCTCTGGAGGCAACTGATCCACCCTTAACTCACTGATAAACAGTTTCGGCAAATCAAACTCATCCTGTTGGGGATGGCGATAGTGCCGCGCATAGAGGTGTTGGGCGGGGAAAGATAACTCTCCCATTGGCACATATCCCAACCCATCCAGAACCTGTTCCAGGTGAGGAATTCCTAAATTCACGGTTCCTATCGCCGTTTCAAGGGAGAGGGCCAGGGAACGAAAGGCGATATGATCATTCGCAAGGGTTCCCCCCGCTTCCGAGATGACCCCCTCGTAAATTCGGGCATAGGGAACCCGGTGACTGTAGTCTAGCCAGAGTTGATGCCATAGCGCTTGGGCGACTAATGCTTGTTTCATCGGAATATCTCCGGGAATTGTGAGAGAAACATCAAGAGGCGATCGGCCAAGGGAATTGGTACAGGAGTCGAGAGTGTAGGACAAAAAAACCCATTTCTTGTCCCATTGACCGAATGCACAAACCCCAAGGTGTTACAGCGTTGTCAACAGTTTGGAAAAACAGGTGTCCAGAATCTCTAACGCCACCTGAATTTGTTCCGCATCAACCACCAAAGGTGGGCAAAAGCGAATCGCGGATTTGCCACAGCCGATGAGTAGCAGTCCGTGGTAGAATGCCTCATCGATCACGCGATCGCGTAAGGACGGGTCAAAACCACCGGATTCATCCAGTAAATCCACCGCCACCATTAACCCTTTCCCTCGGGGTTGTGAGAGTTGGGGATAGCGGTATGCTAATTTTCTCAACCCTTCCTGCAATAACTCCCCCATCTGGGTAGCATTGGCGATCGCCCCTTGAGTGAGGATCTGTAACGTCGCATTGGCGGCGGCACAAGCAACCGGATTGCCGCCAAAGGTGGTCGCGTGAGAACCCGGGGGCCATGTCATCAATTCTGGACGAGCGAGAATGGCCCCCAGGGGTAATCCACTGGCAATCCCTTTTGCCAGCGTAATGATATCGGGCATCACATTCCAATGTTCCACCGCGAACAACTTGCCGGTGCGACCCATGCCTGATTGTACTTCATCCACCACCATCAAACAGTGATGACGACTGCAAATCTCGCGAATGCGGGGGAGGAATCCATCTTCGGGAACCAGATACCCGCCTTCCCCTTGAATCGGTTCCACAACGATCGCCGCCAATTCCTCCGGAGGTAACACCGTTTTAAACAGTTGAAACTCCAGATAATCTAAGCTGGCATGAGTGCCGTAGGGAATATGAGTAATTCCCGGTAACAAGGGTCCAAATCCTTGACGTTGTACTGCCTTAGAACCTGTGAGGGACATGGCCCCAAAGGTGCGCCCGTGGAAAGCCCCCAGAAAGGCCACAATCTGAGTCTTTCCTGTGGCATAGCGGGCTAATTTGAGCGCCCCTTCGTTGGATTCCGCCCCAGAATTGCTGAAAAAGACCTTCGCACCTTGGGGAAACGGGGCGAGTTTTGCCAACTGTTCCGCCAGTTGCACCATCGGTTCATAGTAAAAATCGGTCCCCGACATATGGATTAACTGGGCCGCCTGAGCTTGAATCGCTTGCACTACCTGGGGATGAGCGTGTCCCGTAGCGGTGACGGCAATGCCTGCAGTAAAGTCCAGGAAGACATTGCCATCCACATCCTGGATCGAGCAACCTTCTCCCCGGGCTACGACTAAGGGGTATCCTCGGGTATAGGAGGGAGAAGTCACTGAGCGATCGCGCTGGACCAGTTCTTGGGCGCGGGGTCCCGGTAAGGAGGTGACCAGATGGGGCCTACGGGGTAAGGATTGGGCCGTTAACATTTCATCCATCGCCATTCCACTCGAATGATTTACTAATGCCTACTCCATGCGATTCTAATAGACCTCTTGCAAAAAAAAGGATTGATCCCTCCAACCCCCCTTAACAACGCCAATCGGCTTTAAAGAATTTTGCAAGAGGTCTAATGGAATTAAACTTACCCTGGGAGCAATTGCCGGTGTACTCAGCCCAATTTAAGGAGAAAATAGAGGCAAGTAAACTAAGTATATTTACTTGTTAACTCGGGGTTAACTGAGTTTTATCTGTTTTTTCACCAGAAAGCAAGTCCAAATTCTAAAATGGGAGGAATAGAACGAAAAAGAGGCTGAGGTTAAATTGGAACCTGGGGTTAGCACAAAACAGGAAAAAAAGCACCTCCCTATCTGATGAAACGGTTTCTTAACGTTCTGCTGTTTGCGCTTTGAAAGTGCTATCCCAAAGTTCCAGGCTCCTCCGAACCATGATGAATATCAGTCCCTCTCTCCTCCTGCGTCTATTAAGCAAACTGCCTCAGTTTTGCCACCCCAGAAATCAGCCTTTAACCCGATGGCAACGAGTCCTGCACCCGGTGGGAATTGCCCTCTTGAGTGTCAGTCTTGCCACAGGGATGAAATATATGATCGCCCCCTTAATGTTACCTGAGAGCCCATTTTTGGTATATTTGGCGGCAATTATGGTCAGTGCTTGGTTCGGCGGGAAGACAGCGGGACTAATGGCGACCCTGGGGGCTGGATTAGTCAGCGGTTACTTATTTTCATCGGTCCTTGAGGGGGTGGGAGGAAGCACTTCGGGCCAAATATTTGGATTAATTTTATTTTTAATGGAAGGATCGGCAATCGCGATCGCGATCGGCTCATTGCAACAAATAAAAGAACGGTACGCCGAAAGTTCCAAAACGGCTCAATACCATCTGGACTCGTTTCTGCAAAGCGAACAAAACTTTCAGTTATTGGTAGAGGGCATTGAAGATTATGGACTGTATATGCTGACCCCTGATGGCCGGGTCAATAGCTGGAATCCTGGAGCAAAACGCCTCAAAGGGTATGCAGATGAAGAGATTATTGGCAAACATTTTTCTTGCTTTTATCCACCCGAAGCAGTGGTGGACGGTCAACCGGAACGAGATTTGAAACAAGCAGCACAACGGGGACGATTAGAACAAGAAGGAGAACGACTCCGAAAGGACGGAACCCGATTTTGGGTCCATGAAGTGATTACCCCTTTATATGATCCTCAAGGGAATCTTTATGGGTTTTCTAAAATTAGCCGAGATATCACGGAAAGCAAACAGGAAAAAGCAGCACTTAGAGCCAATGAACAATGGTTTAAAACCCTCGCTGAATCAACAGTGGAAGGGATTTTCTTTTATGAGAGCGATCGCCTGATTGCCGTGAATCAATCCCTGGAAAAAATCCTGAGATATGATGTAGGCGAACTGATTGGACGGCCTTTAGACTCAATTTTTACAGAAGAGACAGTCCGGTTCATGTTGGCCGACTGGCAATGGGTGCAAGAGGGAGCATCAGAAGCAGTCGGGATTAAAAAAGATGGAACAAGGGTACTCCTAGAAGCGGTGATTCAACCGACGCTCTATTTAGGTCGCTCAGTCTGGATGGCATCCGTGCGAGATATCAGCGATCGCAAACGGGCAGAAGCCGATTTACAACAAACTTTAAAAGAATTATCGGATTTTCAATTTGCTTTAGATAAATCAGCCATTGTTGCCACAACCGATGCCAAAGGAACGATTCAATATGTGAATGAAAAATTTATTGAAATTTCTAAATATTCCCAGGCGGAATTGATCGGACAAGATCATCGGGTGATTAATTCGGGCTATCATCCTAAAGAATTTTTTATCAAACTGTGGGCGACCATTGCCCGGGGGGAAGTCTGGCGCGGGGAAATTAAGAATCGAGCCAAAGATGGAACGTATTATTGGGTAGATACTGTAATTGTCCCTTTTTTAGACAGTCACGGAAAACCCTTTCAATATTTAGCCATTCGCTACGATATTAGCCAACGCAAACAAACTGAAGAAGCCCTGCGTGACAGTGAAAAACGGTTTCGGGATATGGCAGATACGGCCCCAGTCTTGTTGTGGGTAGCCAATTGTCAGGGGGAGTGGACTTTTTTAAATAAATGGGGCTTAAACTTCATTGGCGAATTATTAAAAGCTGACCCGGACCTCAACCCCCGGGACCGGATCCATCCCGAGGAGCAACTGCAATGCGTTTTGAGTTACCAACAAGCGGTCAAAGTCGGCCAACCCTTTACCCAGGAATACCGCCTACAACGAGCGGATGGCGCCTATCGCTGGATGCTAGAAACTGGGGTTCCCCGGTGGAATCCCGAGGGTCATTTAGTCGGGTTTATTGGGTCGGCGATCGATATTACCCCCCTCAAAGAGGCAGAAGCCGACAGAATTGAACTGTTAGAACTGGAACAGACGGCACGAACTCAAGCGGAAGCCAATGAGCAGTATTATCGATTTCTGAGCGAGGCGATTCCACAAATGGTCTGGACCGCCCGACCGGATGGGACCCTAGATTACCTGAGTCACCGTTGGAGTGAGTACACCGGCTTAAGTGAGGCTGAACTGCTAGGCTGGGGATGGGAGCCCATTGTGCATCCTGACGACTTGGGCGAATGTCTCGATCGCTGGATGGCTTGTGTGGAAACCGGACAACCTTATGAAATTGAAGCCAGAATGCGCCGGGGTTGCGATGGCGCTTACCGTTGGCATCTGGGCTTGGCAGTCCCCATGCGGGATCATCAGGGAGAGATTGTCAAATGGTTTGGGACGAATACAGACATTCACGAACGCAAGCAGGCACAAGAAGAGCGCCTGGAGTTGTTGGAACGGGAGAAAGCGGCGCGAATTTTGTCCGAACGGGCGACAACAATGGTGCATCGGTTACAAGCGATTGTGGATGTGGCGATCGCCCCTTTGTCGCTCCATGATTTACTCCAAGAGTTGCTTGATCGCGTCACGGCGGTGTTAGGAGTCGATGCCGCTGTGATTTTACTGATGAATCCTGAGCAAACGGCTTTGATGGTAACGGCGACGAAAGGGTTAGATTTAGAGCAACCGATCTCGGCATCCATCCCGATTCCCCTGGGGCTAGGGTTTTCGGGAAAAATTGCCCAGACTCGGCAACCGATGCGGATTGAGCGCGAGGCTCATACTCAAGTGCTGAGTCCCTTGTTCCGACATAAAAAAATTGAGTCCATTATGGGGGCACCGATGCTCTTAGAAAACCGAGTGCTTGGGGTGCTTCATGTGAGTACGGAGTCACCGCGAGAATTTATGGCAGAAGATGTTTATCTGCTGCAACTGGTGGCCGATCGCGCCGCCCTGGCTATTGACCGGGCTAATCTCTATGAGGCGCAGCAGCAAGCCCGCGATCGCGCTGAAAAAGCCAACCGACTCAAGGATGAATTTTTAGCGATCGTCTCTCATGAATTGCGTACTCCCCTCAACTCGATTCTCGGCTGGGCGCAATTGCTCCGTGCGCGTACCCTGAAAGAAGAGACACGGCAAAAAGCCCTAGAAACTATCGAACGCAATGCCAAGCATCAGGTGACGTTAATTGACGATATTTTAGATGTCTCGCGAATTGTGCGCGGTAAAATTCGCCTGAACCGAGTTCCTTTGTATCTGGAAACTTTGGTGGAACAGGCGATCGCCACGCTGACTCCCGCAGCGGAAGCTAAATCGATTCAACTGCTGACCCAGTTCCCTTCCAGCGGACAGCCCATTTTAGGGGATAGTAGCCGCCTGCATCAAATTGTTTGGAATCTACTCTCGAATGCGGTAAAGTTTACCCCGCCGGGGGGACAAGTGACGGTCGAAATGGACCGAGTGGGCGATCGCATCGAGTTTCGGGTCCAGGATACGGGGATTGGCATCAGTCCAGACTTCCTCCCTCACGTCTTTGAGGGCTTCCGCCAAGCCAACAGTTCCTCCACCCGCACCCACGGGGGTCTCGGTCTCGGCTTAACCATTGTGCGCTATCTGGTAGAACTGCATGGGGGGACCGTCCAAGCCTTCAGTCAGGGAGAAGGAACCGGCACAACCTTTACCGTGGCACTCCCCATCGGAGTCTCCCCAAGCCTTTTCCCCGAAGCCAATGGGGTGACTTTGGACGAGAAAACAATGGCGAAGTATTCGTTAAACATTGCCGGTTTACAGGTGCTGGTGGTGGATGACGATCGCGATACGGGAGAGTTGATTGCTCAAGTTCTAGCGGAATATGGGGTACAAACGACGGTAGTTTTATCCGCTGCGGAAGCCTTAGCCATCACCGAGCGATCGCGTCATGATATCTTAATTTCTGATATCGGAATGCCAGAGGAAGACGGCTATGTTTTGATCCGCAAAATTCGCCAGCGCGAGGCGGGATACGGCAAGCCCATTCCCGCGATCGCCCTGACTGCTTTTGCTCGGGAAGAGGATCGTCAACAAGCCCTTTTAGCCGGATTTCATCTTCATGTTCCTAAACCTGTGGAACCCTTGAAATTAGCAACTGCCCTCGCGGAAATTGCCCAACAAACGGGCTTAATCTAATCCTTATTTTTTCCATTTCTGCGGATTCCCTTTCTTGATCCCCAAACTTCTGACGGTTTCATCGCTAAAATTGAAAGGAGGGCAACAGAGTGGGTCGTTAGGATAGTTGATCACTGTGCGACTCTCCCGATTGATTCAGACCTCCCCTCATTTATCCCCGTTTATGTCTTAAGATTCTTGCTCGGTCAATTCCACCCAACCCCCTCAACTTACCTGCGCTTAATTCCCCGAACCCTGAAAAAGTTATAATTTTAATGAATTAAACCGTTATGAAACCATTTAATTTTAATCTAGCCACTCTCAGTTCAGAAACTGAGGGACAAGGATTAAAAAATTCCACTCAAACCTACAGCAACCTGCAACGCACTATTCTATTCAGTTGTGGACTATTGGGGTTGCCCTGCCTCTTAATTCTGGTGCTTTGGCCGGACCTCCTGGGAAATCTGTTAGCCAAAGACGGATTTATCCCCCACGGCCATTGTTATCTGTGGCAGCCCTCATTAGTTTGGCTTCATGTCACGTCAGATACCCTAATTGGTCTGGCCTATGTCGCGATTTCGACCAGCCTTGCTTATTTCGTTTATAAAGCGCGTCAAAATATCCCCTTTCATTGGATATTTTTAGCCTTTGGTGCCTTTATTATCGCTTGTGGCATGACCCATTTTTTAGCAGTTTGGACCTTGTGGATTCCAACTTATTGGTTATCGGGAAATGTCAAATTAATCACCGCGATCGCCTCAGTCACAACCGCCCTTTCTTTACCTCCCTTAATCCCCAAGGCTTTGAAATTATTAGACTCGGCTCAAGTTTCTGAAGAACGCCGTTTAAATCTGGAAAGCGCCAATCAAGAACTGCAAGCCCTGTATGGTCAGCTTAAGCAACTAGATGAACTCAAAAGCCAATTTTTTGCTAACGTAAGTCACGAATTACGAACCCCCTTGGCCTTGATTTTAGGCCCTACTCAGAAGTTGCTTGCCGATACCCAACTCTCCGGGGAACAACACCAGGACTTGCGCGTAATCCAGCGTAATTCCCGGATGCTTCTTAAACAGGTCAATGATCTCCTGGATATCTCTAAGCTAGAAGCGGGCAAGATGGAACTTGCCATTGTTCCCATAGACTTAGCGAGTCTGATTCGCCAAGTGGCGGCGAACTTTGATGCCTTAGCCCTTGAACGGGAGATTGACTTAACCCTCAAGACCCCTGAGTCCTTGGGAACCCGATTGGACCGCCAAAAAATCGAACGGGTGGTTTTAAACTTACTTTCCAATGCGTTTAAGTTCACCCCCCCGGGAGGCAAAATTGACTGTGCCCTGTTTGTCGGCGAGGGGTCCGGGGAGAATAACTCAGTGACGATCGCCATCCAAGATAGTGGTCCAGGGATTCCCGTGGAACGGCGTGAAAGCATCTTTGAGCGCTTTAGCCAAATTGAAGGGGGGAGCACCCGTCGTTTTGGTGGGACGGGGTTAGGATTGGCAATTGTCAAGGAATTTGTAGAACTTCATCAGGGAACTATAACCGTCTCCGATGCACCCCTAGGCGGGGCAATGTTCACGGTCCAACTTCCCCTAGCGGTCTCCCCAGACCTCCCTAAAATGGCTGTAGAGGCTTCTATCTGGGAGGACTTGGCTGAATCGGCGATCGCTGAACTTAAAGTGACCGTGGAAACCACTCCTCCCCTGCTTGTTTCCAATGACTCTCGACCCCTGATTTTAATTGTGGAAGATAACCGGGAAATGAATCGCTTTATCAGCGATATTCTGGCCCAGGATTATCAAATTGCTACAGCGTTTAATGGGGAGCAAGGGTGGGAACAGGCACTCGCCCTGCATCCTGATTTAATCCTGAGTGATGTAATGATGCCCGAAATAGGCGGCGATCGCCTGGTGTCTTTATTACGCAGCAATCCGGATTTCGCCAATGTTTCTATCATCATGTTGACGGCGAAAGATGATGATGATTTGCGGGTCCAGTTATTGCGCGAAGGGGTGCAGGATTATTTAATGAAACCCTTTTCTGTGGAAGAATTGCGGGCGCGAGTGGGCAATGCGATCGCCATTAAGCGGGTGCGGGATCTGTTGCAGCAGGAGTTAACCTCTCAAAGCTTTGATTTAGAAGGAATGGCCTCGGAACTGGCTTTACATAAGCGAGAATTAGAAGCCGCGCTCATTTTTCAACAGGAACAGTCCGAAGAATTAATCAAGGCCAATCAAATCAAGGATGAGTTTTTATCCATTGTTTCCCATGAACTTCGCACCCCCCTCAATTCAATTTTGGGCTGGGCTCAGTTGCTTCGCACCCGCAAGCTGAACGAAGCGATGAAAACGAAAGCATTAGAAACCATTGAGCGCAATGCCAAACTACAGGTTGCGCTAATTGATGATATCCTCGATGTCTCCCGGATTATTCGCGGTAAAATTCGCTTACAACTGCGTCCGGTGAATTTAATTCCCCTGGTTGAAGCCGCTCTGGATACGGTGATTCCCACAGCGGAATCTAAAGGAATTCAGATTGATTTTAACTTTGATCCAGCGATTCCCTTGGTTTCAGGAGATAGCGATCGCTTGCAGCAAGTGGCGTGGAATTTGTTATCGAATGCGGTAAAGTTTACCCCAGAAGGAGGTAAGATTTCCGTAGCGATCGCCCAGATGGATTCCTATATTACCCTTCAGGTTCAAGATACAGGAATTGGCATCAATCCAGACTTTCTCCCTTATATTTTTGAGGGATTCCGTCAAGCGGATAGTTCTACGACTCGCGCCTATGGCGGATTAGGGTTAGGTTTGACCATCGTCCGTCACCTCGTGGAACTCCACCGGGGCAAAGTGCAAGCGTTCAGCGACGGTGAGGGCCAAGGGGCCACGTTGCTTGTCCAGTTGCCGAGTCTGCCCACACCGCCCCAAGAGCAGGCTGTTGAGACTGCCGTCTGTACGGAAGAGGGATTATCAAGTCAACTCTGGGCCCTGGATGGGTTGCAAGTCTTGGTGGTGGATGACGACCCGGATACCGGCGATTTAATGGAAGCGATGCTCACGGATTATGGAGTGCGGGTTCGCGTCGTCACATCCGTTTCCGAGGCGATCGCCGTGATGCAGCAATTCAAATTTGATATCTTAGTCAGTGATATTGGAATGCCCGGAGAAGATGGATATCATTTAATTCACCAAATCCGCCAGCATCAAGCGGAAAACCGCAGTCATATTCCGGCGATCGCCCTGACTGCGTTTGCCTCAGATGAGGACCGTGCCCGAGCCCTCCTGGCAGGCTTTGAAAAACACCTCCCTAAACCCGTAGAACCGGCCCAATTAGCTCAAGTCCTCGCTCAGTTGACTAGGACGCTGTAAACGAGCCATAAGAAAATGTTCCTATCCACCCTTCCCGTTCAGAGTTAAGATAAGGGCATAAAGATCAGGGGGGCGGAAATGAAGCGGACCTACTGTAAAGTTGGATCCTTACCATCTCAGGGTTAGAGCTTGACTGCCAATCCGATACAAAGACGCAAGGCAATGGCAAAAATTTTGATTGTTGATGACTCTACCCTTTCTCGGGGAATACTGCGGCGAATCCTCCAGACCGAAGGCCACTTAATTGTTGAGGCCAAAGATGGATTAACAGGGATTGAGAGTTACTATATAGAAAAACCCGATCTCGTTTTACTGGATATCGCTATGCCAGATATGCAGGGAACCGAAGTCCTGGAAAAATTACGCGCTTTCGACGATCGCGCCCGCATCGTGATGGCAACGGCGGATTTGCAAGAAATGACCCGCGCTGCAGTGATGGCAGCCGGAGCACTGGGCTATGTGACTAAACCTTATAATCCCGAGGCGGTTTTGGATACCGTAAATCAGGTTCTCCAAGGAATCCCGGGAGGGGTAGGATGAAGTTGACAGAAACCCAACGAGATGCCTTAAGCGAATTGCTGAACATGGGTTTTGCTCGCACCGCAACTGCCCTCTCAGAACTCACGGGGCATCGGGTTTTACTAGAGGTTCCCCAGGTTTCCATTCACCCGATCGAAGAACTCAGCGCAAAATTAGGGACTTTTGTGAATGGAGAAATTGCCACAGTCCAGCAAATTTTTACAGGACGGGTTTCGGGAAATGCCCTGTTATTGTTGAACTATGACGGCGCTTTGCAACTGACGGAGTTGGTAACCCCCGGACAAGATATGCATCATGATCGCCTAGATGCCTCCGCAGCAGAAGTCCTCACCGAAATCGGCAATATTTTACTCAACGCCTGTCTAAGCGTTTTTGGAAATTTGTTACAAATGCAAATTTCTTTTTCAGTTCCTCGGTTACATTTAGAAGCCTTAGATGGGTTACTCCATTCTCTGAGTATTGGTAAAGCGGAAATGCGATATGCCATGGTCGTTTATACCGGATTTCGCATGAAGGAAAATTCCATCCAGGGGTATTTAGTTATGGTATTGAGTGTGGTTTCTTTAGAAAAATTACTCGAAGAGATTGATAACTGGGTCAAGGGAGAGGTAGATTCCCCTAATATTTCCCAGTCTTCATAATGAAGTAAGATTTAGCTATCAACAAAGGCTTAGTAAAATGAGCAATATTACCGATCCACTCAACCCGAATCAAGATCTTCTACATTGGGTCAATGACTTAGCAGACCGAGGGATATTTACGACCGATGCAGATTTGAATATCCAAAGTTGGAATCATTGGCTGGAAATCTACAGTGGGTTGAGTGTGAATCGGGTGATGGGGAGAAATTTACTAGACATTTATCCCGAATTAAAACAGCGGCGATTAGATCGATTTTTTCACCAAGCCCTAGCGGGACAAGTTACCTTCCTATCTCAGCGGTTACATGGGTTTTTGTTGCCCATGCTGCCGACGGATGTCTATAAAACTGTGCCTTATATGCTACAAAGTGCGAAGATTGCTCCCCTCATGGAAGCCTCTCGCGTGATTGGCACGATCTCCACCATTGAAGATGTCACCGAACGCGTCCTGCGGGAGTCGGAACTTCAACATCAAATTAAGGAATTAAAACGGACTGAATCAGCGCTAATCGCCACTCAAACTCAGCTTCAATACTTGTTATCCTCTAGTCCCGCAGTGATTTATACTTGCCCTGCTGACCACCCCTATTGTCCAAGCTTTATCAGTGAGAATATTCTGGAACATTTGGGATATCGACCAGAAGACATTCTAGGGGACTCCTCATTTTGGCGCGATCGCATTCATCCAGACGATGCACCGGAGCTTTTCGCCAGCATCAAACAGTTATACCATACCGGCCATTCCCTAAGTGAGTATCGGTTCCAACATCCAGACGGGAGTTATCGATGGGTGCGCGATGAAATGAAATTGATTTGTAAAGAAGAGAAGCAAAGGGAAGAAATTGTTGGCGCATTATACGATATCACCGAGCGCAAACGGGCCGAAGAACAGGTCCGCCAGCAGGCAGCACTTTTAGATGTTGCCACCGATGCCATTTGGGTCAAAGACCTTCAGCAGACTATTGTATTTTGGAATAAAGGTGCGGAAAAATTATATGGATGGACCCGCAGCGAAGCGATCGCCCAAACCAGCAGTCATCTGTTTGATGTCAAAAGCGCCCAAGAACTCAACTGCATTGAGCAAACTGTCCTCACAACCGGCGAATGGCACGGAGAGTTACAACAAATCACCAAAGCGGGTAAATCCATCATCGTTGCCAGTCGCCAAACCCTGGTCCGAGACGAGCGCGATCGGCCCTATTCTATCCTTTCAGTGAATACGGATATTACCGAGAAAAAACAGCTTGAAGCCCAGTTTTTGCGCGCCCAACGCCTCGAAAGTATCGGTACTTTAGCAAGCGGCATTGCCCATGATTTGAACAACATTCTCACCCCAATTTTGGGGGCGGTGCAACTCCTGGAAATGTTCCCCTTAAATGCCCAACAAATGCGCTTAGTTTCTATGCTAGAAATTAACACATTGCGGGGAGCAGATCTCCTCAAACAGGTGCTTTCTTTCGCCAAAGGATTAGATGGAAATAGAACCCTAATCCAAATCAAACACCTGATTGATGAAATTATGGCGATCGCCCGAGAAACCTTTCCCAAATCTATTGAAATTAACACCAAAATCAACC
>CBFGOM010000135.1:0-17725 GCA_965650385.1 uncultured Oscillatoriaceae bacterium | reverse complement strand
AAATAGACAATCCTGTAAGCTAAGTTAGCATTTGTTGAAAAATTCTCAAGTTTACCCTGAGAACAAACCAGTAACTCCAGGATGGAATACATACTCCCTGACTTTTGTCAAGATCAGGCTGTGAAGTCTGTAACCCTGCTTCACTCGTAGGCCCTCTCAAAAACTCAATTAAAAATGAGCAAAGCGTAAGTTGATGTCAACTGAGCCTAGGTTAATTTGGTGAGTGGTTATTTTTGAGCGAAAGATACGAAGTTTATGCTGATTCGGCGCTGGGAAAAGAAAACTATAGTGCCTGATTTAACTATAAGCTCGGAGCTAGTTTCCGCCAAGTCGGAAAAATGGTGAATTTTTTCAGACAACGGGATCGGAAATGTTGGAAATGTCGGAAAGATCGGATATAATAGCCAAAACCCTAGTACCCTCGTTGACTTATGGACATCACGGAAGTGTTGAAGCTGGCAGATGAGCTGGTTTTTGCTCAAACGGGAAAGCATCTGGATTATCTCCAAGAGGCGATACTCCAAGGAACGGTAGAGGGTCAGACTTACTCGAAAATTGCGGAAGAAACTTATGCGAGTGAGGGGTATGTGCGAGAGGTGGGTTCGGACCTGTGGAAAATTCTCTCGGAAGGGCTAGGGAAAGACGTTAGTAAAGCGAATTTTAGATCGGTATTAAACAAAAGTATTAAATTTCACGTTTCATCAACTACATTAAAAAATTTTGTAGGGATTAATAACGTTAATATTTGTCCGGAACATAGCCGATCGCCGACTCAACCGCCACAACCCCAGGCAACTTCCACCGAACCTCATATTGACTTAGGTAACGCACCGGAACTCTTCAATTTTTACGGACGAACTCAGGAACTCGCCACCCTCGATCGCTGGATTATTCAGGAACAATGCCGTTTGATTGCACTCCTCGGACTCAATGGCATCGGTAAAACAACTCTAGCACTCCGTCTGATTGATGAGATTAAATCTCAGTTTGATTATGTCATTTATCGCAGTCTGCGGTTTGCTCCTCCTGTCCGTACAACGCTGACTAATTTACTAGCTATTTTTTCTACTAATACCGATATTCCTGAGACTCTGGAAGCTCAACTGACTCAATTGATTACTTATTTGCGTCAATTTCGCTGTCTGATTGTTTTGGATGATGTACAGATGTTGTTTAGTAGCAAGAATCTGGCGGGTCAATATCAATCAGGGTATGAAGAGTATCAGGACTTTTTTAAGGCGATCGCCCAAGTTAATCATCAGAGTTGTATGATGCTGGTGAGTTGGGAAAAACCACTGATGGTTTCTAGCCTAGAAAGCGAAAATTTGCCGATTCGCTCTTTTATTTTGGGAAGTTTAGGGGCAAATGCTAACCAAATTTTAAGAGATAAAAATTTATTGGATGAACCCCAGTGGGATGAGTTAATTAATCTTTATCAAGGCAATCCGTTATGGTTAACACAAATGGCAGGTTTAATTCAGGAAGTCTTTGCCGGTAAAGTGTCCGATTTTTTAGTTTATAACACCGTTATTTTATGTGAATCCTTGCAAGAAGAGTTGATTCGTAAGTTTGAGCGATTGACGCCTCAAGAATTGGCAATTATGGGACCACTTTCTCAGGAAGCTCAACCCGTTTGTTTAGCGCAACTTTTGCACCTGACTGGATTCTCTCCAAATGAATGTTTTAACCTGATTCAATCCCTGAGTCGGCGGTTTTTTGTAGAATCTCAGGAACAGGAAGGAGTCAGGAGGTTCTTTCTGAATCCGGTGTTGAAAGAGGCTGTCAAAAATTGGAGGGCTTCAGAAACCTGCGATCGCCTCTAAAGCAATGAATCTCTCCCCTCTCTCCACAAGCATTCGCCCGCAAGTGATTGTCTTTTCTGATGCAATGACTCTCCGGGACACTTGATTCTCCATTGAGAAACTTGACCCTCGATGATCCACCCTGATGAGTCAAGTCAGATACAATACAATCGCGTCTATCCTAATTCCTAAACATGACTCAACGTTGGACTCGTCGTCAAACTCTGTGGATGCTAGTTGGTGCCGCTGGGGGTCTGGCTTTACACGCTTGTACTCCTCCCACTAATAACCAATCCCCGGCATTAGGTTTATTTACTTGGGTGGGTTCTACTCCCCTTTATATTGCCCAAGCTCAAGGCTTTTTTCAGAATCGGGGGTTAAACTTAGATATTAAAGTCTTTAGTGCCAATACCGATGCCAATACGGCTTTTATTTCTCGGCGGTTGGATGCGGTTTCTCCGGTGGGATCGGAGGCGGTGACTTTAGCAGCGGCTGGTAAGGCATTTAAAATTGTTTTAGTCCAGGATACTTCGGTGGGGGCGGATGGAATTTTAGCCCGCAGTAGTATTACCAGTTTATCTGATTTTCGCGGGAAACAAATTGCGGTAGAAGAAGGCAGTGTCAGTCATTTCTTTCTGTTACAAGTGTTAGATACAGTAGGGTTGGGGGCAGAAGATTTTACGCTGATTAATGCGCCACCGGATTCAGCAGCGGCAGCTTATCAATCGGGAAATATTCCCATTGCTGTTACTTATGCGCCCTACTTACAACAAGCCAATACTGCCCAACCTGATGGACGAATTATTTATGATTCTTCGCAAATGCCGACGGCAATTAATGACCTTTATGTGTTTGATGTGGAGTATGCCGATCGCAATCCAGAGATGGTAGAAGCTTTTGTTGCCGGAGTATTGGAAGGTTTGGCATTTCTGCAAGCAAATCCCGAGGAAGGGGTGGCGATCGCCTCCACTCAATTAGGCATTCCACCGGATGAATTACAAGAGGGATTGCAAGGGGTGCGTCTTCCGGATTTAGCTGCCAATATTGAGATGCTGGCAAATCCTGAGAGTGAACTTTATTTATTAAATACCATGAATTCCCTCGCCCAATTCTTACAATCTCGAAATCAAATCCAACAAGTTCCAGATTTAACTTCCTTCATTGACCCTCGTTTTGTTCTCGCCTTGCGCGACAAACGATCCAGCTAGGATAATTAGGGGATGACTAGCAATTTTTAGCTGCTTCATCCCCTAAAGGAATGACAAAACATAAATCATCCGAATGTTTGTAGTAACCCCTGAAGGGGTTTCTTGAAAGATGATTCCTAAAGGAGTTACTAGGAACGGTTTGGAGATTTTATTTTTGGGAGTTCCCTAACTTTTGGGTTTAATGTTGAGAATGTTCCGCCCAAGGGGTGACTCTCTTGGATAGGGTTTTAAAGGCTAAATCTAGGAGTAAGCCGATCGCCCCAATTACTACAATCGTTACTAAGACGCGATCGGTTTGTACAAACCGTTGCGCCCGCGCTATTCTAAATCCTAGCCCGCGATCGGCTGCAATTAATTCAGAAATCACTAAGAAATTCCAAGCCCCTGCTATATTCACCCGCAACGTATCTAAAATGCTGGGTACTGATGCGGGTAAAATCACTCGGGATAAAATATGCCATCGGTTCGCACCTAGGGTATAAGCGGCATTTAACAGCTCATTCGGAATAAATTTGACCGCATCAGCAATCATAATGGCATTATAAAAAACAATGCCTAAAAAAATAATCACAATTTTTGCACTTTCTCCCAGTCCAAACCAGACAATAATTAAGGGAATAAATGCTGCCACGGGCATATACCGAACGGTTCCCACAATAGGACTAAATAAACTATCCATACTGTAAAAAGTTCCCATCGCAATGCCGATGGGAATTCCAACAGCAGCCGCCGCAAAAAATCCAGCAGTGACACGCAGGAAACTCGCAACCACATCCCCCCATAAATTTTCTTGGGCAAACATTTGAATGCCTGCACTAAAAACAGCGGTAGGAGTGGGCAATAGCATCGGTGAAATCCACCCGCCATAGCTTAAAATAGACCAAACTACCAAGGGAATAGCCAGGGCGCAGATGGCTAATACAATCCGGAGTCGGTAGGGAAATCCTTGACGAATGCTCCAAAATATGGAAGGCTTAAGATAGGGTTTAGGCGATCGCGGCATAATCTTTTAGTCTCTCGTCGCAACGAATCCCGTCTACTCTATCGCAGTTGCTATCGCGATGATGGCGATCGCTAAGGGATTAAGTGAATGGCTTAAAATAACGTTACAATTGTGGCGCGCCAACTTTTTTTAAAAAAATGTGCCGCACCTTTATTTTTATGATAAAATTTAAGATAATGAGAGTGGTCACTAAAATTTTAAAATAAGCACCAATCTCATTATCTCATAGAATAGCATAAAGCGGAAGGTTTGCAACACCATCCTCAAAAAAAATCGCGCCGCGCCCCAAAATTAAATTTTAAATAACCTAACTGCAAGTCATCAAATGATTGAAGCTTCCCCCGAACTGGATTCCCCTAAACTCGAAGTCAAAGGACTCTATAAAACCTTTGGTAGCCTGGTGGTTTTAGAAAACATCAACCTTTACCTTCAAGCCAATGAGTTTGTCTGTATCGTCGGGGCGTCGGGCTGTGGAAAATCGACCCTATTAAACATTATAGCAGGATTAGCAACCCCCACATCCGGGAAAGTGCTGATTGATGGAGAACCCGTCTTAGGACCCGGACCCGATCGCGGGATGATTTTTCAGAATTACTCCCTATTTCCCTGGCTAACTGTTAGCGATAATATTGGATTTGGACTATCCCTCCAAGGCATCACCAAAGCCGAACAACAGGAGAAAATTCACTACTATTTAGAAGTCGTCGGACTGAAAAAATTTAGTCATGCCTATCCCAAGCAACTCTCCGGAGGCATGAAACAACGCGTGGCGATCGCTCGTGCCTTAGCCAATGAACCCGAAGTTTTACTCATGGATGAACCCTTTGGCGCCTTAGATGCCCAAACCAAAGAACAGATGCAACAATTCATGATAGAACTTTGGTCAAAAACCCAGACCACCATCTTAATGATAACCCACGACCTCGAAGAAGGAATCTTTCTATCTCAACGCATTTATATCATGAGTGCCAATCCCGGACAAATAAAAGAAGAACAAGCCATCTCCCTACCCCCCTCTCGCACCTTGGATACCAAACTCACCCCAGAATTCATAGAAATCAAACGTCAACTCATTCAAACCCTGCGAAATTAACCCCCTTTTGTGAAAATCTCTGCTGTAAAAATCCATGAAATCTGGGGTTATAATTCCTCTGTTAATCCCTCTCAATCCCCTCTAAATTTGCCTGAGCATTGCGTCTCCACATGGCTGGTTTAATCCGCCGCAACGCTGAAGCGCGAAACCGTCGGTCCCACTCCTCGTCAGCAATATCCGCTAACTCTGCCAGAGTCGGTGGTACATTCTCAGGATAAGGGTGAAACTCAGCCACATCGGTAGGTTGAGCAAAGCGGTGATTCCAGGGACAAACCTCCTGGCAAATATCACAACCGGCAACCCAACCGTTTAAGTGAGGTTTAATAGAGTCCGGCAAGGTTTCTGAACGATTTTCGATGGTATGATAGGCAATACAACGATTAGCATCGACCACAAAGGGTTGAGCGATCGCCCCGGTGGGACAAGCCTGGATACAACGGGTACAAGTGCCGCAATGGGAGGTGTGAGGAGAATCGGGAGTTAAGGATAAATTAGTGAGAACTTCCCCGAGAAAGATCCAGGACCCATACTGTCGAGAAATCACATTACCATTTTTAGCAATCCAACCGATTCCCGCCCGTTGTGCTAACACTTTGTCGGGTACAGGGCCGGTATCGGCATAATAGCGGGCTTGGATATCGGGATTGTGCGATTGTAGCCATAAAGTGAGAACTTTGAGCTTTTTATGCAGGATTTTATGATAGTCCCGCCCCCAGCCATAGCGAGAGATTTTGGCATAACTGGGGTCTTGGGAATGTTGGTGTTCCGTGTAGTAGTTGAGGGCGACGCAGATCGCGGATTGAACATCAGGCATGACTTGGCGGATATCTTGGCGTTTGGGATTGTTCATCCAATCCATTTCAGCGTGATAGCCTTGGGCTAACCACTGTTGTAAAGCGGCGATGGGGGCGGAGTCTGGGGGGTCGATCGCCGCGATGCCGACTTGATGAAATCCCAATTCTTGGGCTTTAACTTTAATTTGGGCGGGGGTGGGGTTCATGGCTGAATTTTGGGGTGAGTGGATGCGATCGCGTCTCTGGGTGGGGCGATCGCTGGTGGATCAAGGGGCTGGAACGAAGACAGTCACCGGGGTTGGGGACTCTCATTACTCTAAGTTAAGACGGTGATTGATAATTCTGATTGCTCAGGGGTTGTTATTTGTAAAGAAATGTTACATAATGGAATTCAAGAAAAGAAAAAGCAGAAGCGAAAACAATCGGCTGACTGGCTTAATCCCCGGTGTTGGTAGCAGAACCTCCACGGTAAAGACTATCTATATTTTAAAGTCTGTAAGTTTGTATCTGAATCACGAGGATGAGATAAAGCCCTCGGATTGAGATTGATATAAGTTTTTCCAACGTTCTTGCCTCTCCCTAGGCAAACTCAAATCTGGCTTGTGGAAGTTTTGGTTTTCTTCCACAGCCAGTTTTTTTTTGAATTTTGAAATAGAATTATAATGGTTATTACTTGAATTGAAAATTTTTAGGAGAAAATCATGACAAATTTAGAAACCTTAACTGAGAGTAATTCTAACTCTAATCTGGATAAGACTATACCGCAAGGAGGAAGACAAAAAGAGTTTCCTGCCACACTTGAGCAGTATTTTAATAGCTTGAATGCAGGGGAGTTTGAATCAGTCAGCGAATTATTTGCACTGGAGGGAGAATTGCGGCCACCGTTTGAGGAACCTGTGGTGGGACCGGAGGCGATCGCCAGCTATTTAGAAGCAGAAGCGAAAGGAATGAAACTGTATCCGCAATCGGACTTTGTGGAATCCATTGAAGGAGAGAACCGGCATTTTGAAATCCGGGGACAGGTGGAGACGGCCTTTTTTAAAGTGAATGTGGCCTGGTTTTTTGTCCTGAATCCAGGGGCAGAAATTCTCAGCGTCCAGGTCAAATTGTTGGCATCCTTGAAAGAATTGGTCAACCTGAGACGGTAGGGGATGGGGGATGGGGGAGAGAGAATTTTTAAAAGGGTTGGGGTATTCCAACAAATAAATTATTCTAATCTGATTGTTAAGAATCTACTTTACTGTCGTAGCCTGCTTAGGCTGGCTTTGTCTGTATAGCCCCACCCGTGAGGGTGCGGGTTTTGGATATTTTATTGTTGGGAGTTCTGAGACATAGAATGCACCCCTTTTGTAGGGGGAGGGCGAGAGGGAATGTCAAGGAGCGATCGCCTAGAGAGTAGCTATCCGAGAGAACCCTCGGTACTCGAACGGACGATCTGAACCCTGGAAAAAAATAGAGCGATCGCCGTTCCACAGTTCGGTAATCGCTTACGCTTTTTGTTCCGACATACTCGCTTCCAACTTCAGACAGTTACGACCATCAATTTGGAGACTGTACTCAACCCGATCCATCAGACGATTCATAATTAACCATCCATAACCGCCATCAGGCATTTGTTCCGGGACAGGGGCCATATAGGTAGACAAATCGTACCCTTTCCCGTGATCCCAAACTTCCAGGGCGATATCCCGTTCCTTGAGTTCCAGACGAACCAGAACCGGGAGATTGGGTTGATCCCGATGAGCGTGACGCACCACATTAGAATAGGCTTCCGCCAGAACTAAACGTAAGCGATTCGACTGACGGGGCCACTCAATATGATCTCCAAGCTCCATTTCCAGACAGCCCAAAAGCCAGTTTTCAACAATCGTCAAAAACCGCAAGTCGCTTGGGACGTGCAACTCAGTTCTCATTGCTTACAGAACCTCCAGAGAAAGTATAGTTTGGTCATCTTCCTGCTCTTGAGCAATCTCGCGGACGCGAGCTAATAAGTGATTAAGGTCGAGGGGATTTGTTTCCTGACCGATCAACTGCCAGAGACCTTCTTGTTCCAACATTGACCCCTTATGGTGTCCAATCGAGGAGTCTGGATTGGTGATGGTGGCCTCCGTGAGACCATCGCTCGTTAGCAGAAAAACTTCCCCTGGATTTAACTCCATGCTTCCCACCTTGCCTCTCCAGACGGGCAGAATTCCTAAAGGAATGCCGCGAGCTTTGAGGAAATTGGGTTCGACGGTTGCTGTATCAGAAGAAGTTAACATTTGATGAGACCAGACGAGGGGATAGATATGTCCAGCATTGGCATAGGCCAACTCTCGGGTAGAGGGACGATAACGAGCCACAACCATTGTAATAAAACAGTTGTTCCCCATTAAGTCATCGGCCAGAGCGCTATTAAGGTTCATCATGACCGTTTCAGGTTCTGGGGAAGTTTCTTGGGCCAGTTCACGCCGCATCACGGAAATAGCACTTGCCATAAACAGCGCAGCGGGTACCCCCTTCCCGGACACATCACCGACCGCGACCCAGATATCACCTTGAGCATGAACGTAGACCTCAAAGAAATCACCACCGACGGCGCGAGCAGGATAGCAAGACGCTTGAACCCGGGCGGTTTCAAATTCCGGCCAACTTTGCCGAAGCAAATTGGTTTGAATTTGACGAGCCACCTCTAATTCCGCCATCATTTGCTGGGCTTGCTCCTCAGTGCGCTGATAGAGCTTGGCTTGAGATAGCGCTAGGGCCGCTTGTTCGGTCACCCCTTCAATCAATTGGATATCTTCAGGAGACCAAGTGGTAGCGCTGCCATCTTGGTAGACCGACATGACCGCAAGCAGCTCCTTTTGGTAGCTCAGGGGGACAACCAAGCGAGTGGAATCCTTGCCATTGTTGTCGCCTTGAACAATTTGAGTCTGACGGCTTTCCAGGACCGTGGCAATCAGGGCATCCTCCTCCTCGGGTACATCAATGGAGCCTGTGTTGGGGTTCAGATAGGAAAACGAGTCCGGCGTGAGGCGATCGCCCTCTACAGGTCGCAGAATGCAACGAGTCGCCTCAAAATTTTCGCCCACGGTTTCCACAATGGTCTGTAACATACTGCGGTAGTCCAAAGACTCCCGAATCGCACTCATCACCGCATTAAATAATGCTTCTCGGCGTAGAGCGCGACGCAGGATATTCGTACTTTGCTTAACCACCTTGTACGTTTCAGACGCTTGCTGAACCACCGCCTTTAATTCTTCAGGGTTCCAAGGTTTGGTGATGTACTTGAATACTTGGCCGGAGTTAATCGCTTCTACCAGGTCCTCTACATCGGTGTAGCCAGTCAGTAGAATCCGAATCGTATCGGGAAACCGTTCTACCGTTTTACTGAGAAATTCTGTGCCGTTCATTTCTGGCATTCGCTGGTCTGAAATAATCACGGCCATTTCGCCGCTTTCATCCAGCGCCTCCAGAGCTTTAAACGCACTATCTGCTCGATAAACGTCAAAGTCCCGCCGAAACGTCCGGTATAGCAAGTCTAGGTTGTCGATTTCATCATCGACTACCATCAGTTTCAGCTTGCTCCCTTTTCCCCGACTCATGCGATACCCCACTTACAGGCTATATGGATTCAGTGTGACTTGCGCCCTTGTACGGCTGTTTTCGACGGGCCGATCTCAATCGGGTGCCTAACGGGTTCAGAACACCACTGGCAAATCACGCTTTGGGTGGGCATTCCTTTCTCTACAAAAGTACCCGGCGATCGGCAGGCACTAACGGGCTTTTCTCCGCTCAAATGAGCTTAACATAGAGAGCTGGCTTGTTAGCAGCGTGCAATTGAGTTCGGTCGATTTGTTGAAGACCGTTCCGCGATGGGGGTGAGCACTGGGGTTAGTCTTCAAGGCCCTAACCCACCCCGGCCATCGGGATTAACCGGGTGGAGTGTCACTCCTAGGTTAAATCCGCCTCAATGCGCTCGAATACTCTCAACTTTGCCGAGCGCGATCGCGAGTTGTGGGCAATTTCTGCGTCCCCTGGCGTGATCGGCTTTTTCGTCAGCACCTTCAGAAGTGGTGAATCCCGCATCCGATGCTTAACTAGTCGATCTTCTAGGCTATGAAAGCTAATAATACCCAGACGTCCCCCCGGATGCAACCACAAGGGAGCCTTTTCTAAAAACGTTTCCAAAGCAGCGAGTTCGCCATTCACCGCAATCCGCAACGCTTGAAACACACGAGTTGCTGGATGAATTTTTCCATTTCGATACTTTCCCGGCACGGAAGAAGCAACTGCCGAAGCCAACTGAGTGGTGGTTTCCAACGGACGCCGTTCCACAATTCTGCGTGCAATCCGACGAGAAAACCGCTCCTCCCCATACCGATAAAAAATATCCGCCAACTCCACCTCATCCCAATAATTGATAATCTCCTCGGCACTTAACTCCTGCCGTTCATCCATCCTCATATCCAACGGGGCCTCATACCGAAAACTAAACCCCCGTTCCGGACGGTCTAACTGGGCCGAACTCACCCCCAAATCTGCCACAATCCCATCAAACCGCATCTCTTGGGGCTGATAGTCCGCAAAATTACCTTGCCAAAAAGTCACCGCATCCCCATACTCCGCCAACCGACTCCCGGCTGCCTCCAGGGCCATGCGATCGCGGTCGATCGCCACCAACTGCACCCCTGGGGCCGCCTCCAAAATCAACCGCGAATGACCCCCCCCACCCACCGTCGCATCCAAATAACGCCCCCCGGGACGGATTGCCAACCCCTCCACCACTTCCCGACTCAACACCGACAAATGGACAAACCCCTCCATTGCCTCCGGATTTACACTCACTCCCTGATTTACCACGGACCCAATCTCCCTATAATGATGAAAGCAATGAAACAAAAAGAAACAATTGGTAACAGAACCGCCGTACCCCGTCACGATTTTAGATTGTAGAAAATCCCCTATCGTTGGCTAGTACGGCAGCCCAAATCTGTCTCAACAGGAGCACCCTGAATTTATGGCACCACCAACCCGGATAGAAACTAGAACCGATCCCATGATTCTCAGCATGGGACCGCACCATCCCTCCATGCACGGGGTCCTGCGCCTAATCGTCACCCTTGACGGCGAGGATGTCGTCGATTGCGAGCCAGTCTTGGGCTACCTGCATCGAGGCATGGAGAAAATTGCCGAAAACCGCACCAATATCATGTTTGTTCCCTACGTCAGTCGCTGGGACTACGCTGAGGGAATGTTCAACGAAGCGGTAACCGTCAATGCACCGGAGAAACTCGCCGACATCGAAGTTCCCCGACGCGCCAGCTACCTGCGGGTGATCATGCTGGAACTGAACCGACTCGCCAACCACCTACTCTGGTTGGGACCCTTCCTCGCCGACGTGGGAGCCCTGAGTCCATTCTTCTACATTTTCCGCGATCGGGAAATGATTTATGACCTCTGGGAAGCCGCCACCGGCCAACGCATGGTCAACAATAACTACTTCCGCATCGGTGGCGTCGCCGCTGATATCCCCTATGGTTGGGTGGATAAATGCGAAGACTTCTGCGACTACTTCGATCCCGTCATTGACGAATACGAACGCCTAATCACCAACAACCCCATCTTCCGCCGCCGGATTCAAAACCTCGGCGTCATCTCGCGAGAAGAAGCCATCAACTGGGGTCTCTCCGGTCCCGTCCTCAGAGCATCCGGCGTTAAATGGGACCTGAGAAAAGTTGACCATTACGAATGTTATGACGACTTTGATTGGGACGTCTGTTGGGCCACTGAAGGCGACTGTTTAGCCCGATATTTCGTCCGCATCGGCGAAATGCGCGAATCGGTTAAAATCATCCGCCAAGCCTTAAAAGGTCTTCCCGGTGGACCTTATGAGAACCTAGAAGCCAAGCGGATGATGGAAGGACCCAAATCCGAATGGAACGGATTTGACTATCAATTCATCGCCAAAAAGATTGCCCCCACCTTTAAAATTCCCGCTGGAGAACATTATTTCCGAGTGGAAAGTGGCAAAGGAGAACTGGGAATTTATCTCATTGGTAATGATAATGTCTTCCCCTGGCGCTGGAAAATCCGCGCGGCTGACTTCAATAATTTGCAAGTCTTGTCGTCTATTTTACGCGGTAACAAAGTCGCGGATATTGTGGCAATTCTCGGCAGTATCGATGTGATTATGGGTTCCGTTGACCGATAATTAAATCCCCGCCTGTAGGGGCGACAACAGGCGGGGGTTCAAACGATTGGCGGCCTAATAGCTAAAGTCGGTTGAAACCGACTAATAGAAATAGACCTCTCGTGTCATGGCTCTGCCGTGACACGCATTATTTGCGGCTCTGTTGCCTGATTGTGGTAGGTAAACCAATACCCACCCTACTCTTAAATCCTAACTCAAAATGTCCAATATATTAATCCAAATCATCCAAGAAAAAATAAAACAAAATCCCCAACGGCAAATCACCTTTGCCGACTATATGGAATTAGCCCTCTACCACCCCCAACATGGCTATTACGCCGCCAATACGGGAAAAATTGGCGCAGAGGGAGACTTTATGACATCCCCTCATTTAGGTGCAGATTTTGGCGAAATGCTGGCAGTGCAGTTCATCGAAATCTGGGAAATTCTCGGACATCCCACCCCATTTCACCTCGTAGAAATGGGTGCGGGTCAAGGATTAATCGCTGCCGATGTCATCAAATATCTCTATCGCCACCATCGGGATTGTTTCGCCGCCACAGAATATCTAATTATCGAACAATCCCCCGCAATGCGCCAGTTACAACAGCAGCAATTCTCAAAACTCTCCAGCAGTGGTGCCAATTTGCGCTGGGTGACTTGGGAAGAAATTGCGGCAGATTCAATTACCGGCTGTTTCTTTTCTAATGAGTTAATCGATGCCTTCCCCGTGCATCAAATTCAGGTAAAAGAGGGAAAACTTCAAGAAATTTATATCACCACCTCGGACAACATCCCCGAGTCTCCCGAAGCATCTCCCTTTGAAGAAATCCCTGGGGAACTCTCCACGCCCAAAATTACCGAATATTTTCAACAGATTGACATCGATATCACCGGCAAACCCTATCCCGACGGATATCGCACAGAAGTCAATCTCGCAGCATTGGATTGGGTCCAACAAGTGAGCCAAAAACTCAAGCAGGGATATTTGCTAACCATTGATTATGGATATCCAGCACACCGCTATTATACACCAGCGCGACATCAGGGAACATTACAATGTTATTATCAACATCGCTATCATGATAATCCTTATATTTTAGTCGGAGAACAGGATATCACCGCTCATGTTGATTTTACTGCATTGGAACGACAAGGTGAGTCTTGCGGATTGGAGAAGTTAGGGTTTACCCAGCAGGCGATGTTTTTGATGGCATTGGGGTTAGGCGATCGCATTGCGGCACTCTCCACCACCCCCGGCATGGATTTGGGAACGATGATTAACCGCAGACAAGTCTTACATGAGGCGATCGACCCCAGAGGATTAGGGGGATTTGGCGTGTTAATCCAGGGAAAAGGATTAAGTGCGGAACAAAAGGAGACGGGGTTAAAGGGGTTGAGAATACCGCCAATGAGGTAACATCATTGGTCCTTACTCAAAAACTATCAGGAGGAACGAAAAAGGATGATTCTAAGCAATATCGAACGTCGCGCAATGGAAGCCAGCCGATCGCCTGTTAAATACAGGCTAATATAATGACTTTGTTCGCAGAATTTGAGGCAATTATTACCTCAAAAAAAACGGGAGAATAAAGATTTAATAGGCTTTTCTGGACAAGGGCAATCCTTGTCCCAAAGCGAGTTTAAAGGGGTAAGACTTTAGATGAATAGCAGATTTTAAAATATAAGCTACACTGGAAACATCTGGTTACTAGGATAGTATAATTGCAATACAATTGCTGAATTTTCATGAACGAGGGTAGGGTGAAAGGGAATCGTATATCAGAGGCCCCTATAGGACTCTTGCGATCGCCCGACTAAAGATGCTAGAAAAGAAGTTAATAATTTGAGGTTAGACTCGAATGAAACTATTAAAGTGTTTATCGGTTGTTGTGGCTAGTGTGGTGTTGGTTTCTGGTCCGAGTTGGGCGGTTCCAGCTACGAATGAGGATGGGGATTATCTGTTTCCGGGACGGCGGGGGAATCGTCAGGTTAATTGGCAGGTGAACGATCCAGACCCGAATGGGTTAAATTGTCGGATGCCTGAACAATTTCAGGGTATTGTTATGGATAGTCTGGAAGTACCGGAAACCTTGCGCACAAATAATCGCCATGAAATTTCTGAATGGTCGGTTGTGAGGCGTTTTCAAGTGGGAGACCGATTGCAGGCAGTTACGGGAAATAATGCGAATCAAATTGTCTTACTAGATAAGCGTGGAAAACCTTGGATTCCTGTCTCTATTGATGAGGGGAATTGTTTTGTTCGTGCTAACAGTCGATGGATTGTGCCGATTCCAGAAGACCCGGTAACGTTAGAACCGTTGGAATAATGACGGATATCCAGGTCAAGGGTAAGTTTTGGGGAACATTTTTCGGGAAATTGGTACAAGCTGAGGAGAGAAACCGGGTTTCTAGTTCAACGTGAGAAACCGGGTTTTTTAAAAAGATTTCGGGGCAGTAAATGCCCGGTTTCGAGTGTTGGCTTGTTAGGATTCGTCTAGGGCATATTGTTTAAGTTCCTCTTCTGAGACATACTCTAAAGCGGATGCGTGAGTGGCAGAGAGGATGACGGGGGGGGCGACTCCGGCATCGAGGGCTTCTTTCCAGCGAGAGGCACATAAACACCAGCGATCGCCCGGTTTTAATCCGGGAAAATTAAATAAGGGAACTGGGGAACTCAAATCATTTCCCCGGTGTTTGGTGAAGGTGAGAAACTCTTCGGTGACTTGTGCACAGACGACATGAGCACCGTAGTCTCCGCCTCCGGTGTTACATTTTCCATCTCGATAATATCCCGTCATGGGGGAGGTACAGCAATTTTCCAGTTTTCCTCCCAATACGTTGGTTGCTTCTGTCACGACTGCCTATTCTCCAATTGGTTTGCATTGGTTCCTAGAATACCGAGAACAACTTACGCTTGGCAAGGGTTGCGGTTATTCTACTTCAGAAATTTTACAAGTCTTTGAGGGAATCTTGATAGATACTATGCAGTAAATTTTCAAGTTTTTCTTCGGGACAACATTCAATGATGGCTTCATAAACGTCCCATAATTTCGCGGCGGTTTCTCCTAGGGTGGGACTCATTTCCCAGACATCTTGTACCCACTCTCGTGGGGGTTCTTGGTCAAAAATTAGCCGTTCTAATAACTGTTTGGCTTCAGTTCTAGTAATTGCCATGGGTTCGAGGGATAAACAACAATAATTGGGGACCCTGGAGGGGACTTAATTCAATTCGACTGAACTTAATCAAACCTAGTTAGGATTCGCCATTTTTTCGGGACTCTCAACTTTTTTTGAGGTTGGACGGAAGTTCGGTCTGCGGATGCCGATTTAGGGACTGGAGGATAAGTTTACCATAGGTTAGGCTTGGGGATTAAGATGGCGGATGGGGATTGCCACCCGCCCAAGGATTGATTTAGGAATGTCCAACGAGTTTATCTCGCAGCTTTTTGATGCGATCGCGCAATTTAGCCGCCTCCTCAAATTCGAGCTTTTTAGCGGCTTCTTTCATCTGGAGTTCCAGTTTGGAAATGGCTTCTGGAATGTCTTCTAAGGGCAATTCTTGAAGGGCGAGGGTGAGGGAATCCACGCCTTCCGCTGCAGCGGCATTTAACCGGCGCGAAACGTCTAAAAAGGCCAAAATTGCATTGCTGGATTTCTTGATAATGGTTTGGGGAGTAATCCCATGCATCTGATTGTAGGCCATCTGAATTCCGCGACGGCGATCGGTTTCTTCGATCGCCAAGGTCATGCTGTCGGTCATGTTATCAGCATAGATGATTGCTTGGCCCTGGATATGACGGGCGGCGCGTCCGATGGTTTGAACGAGGGACCGATGCGATCGCAAAAATCCTTCTTTATCCCCATCTAAAATTGCCACGAGAGATACTTCCGGTAAATCTAACCCCTCCCGTAACAAGTTGACCCCAATCAACACATCAAATTCCCCTTCCCGCAAGTCTTGGAGAATCTCAATCCGTTGGATAGAATTAATATCCGAGTGCAGATAACGGACCCGAATTCCCCGGTCCTGGAAATACTCCGTGAGGTCTTCCGCCATGCGTTTGGTTAAGGTGGTGATTAAAACTCGTTCATTGCGTTTAATCCGGATTTTAATCTCACCTAATAAATCATCTACTTGTCCCTCGGTAGGACGGACAAAAATTTCTGGGTCTACCACTCCCGTAGGTCGGATAATCTGTTCGATGACTTCTCCGGCAGATTGCTCAATTTCCCAGTCGCCAGGGGTGGCGGAGACGAAGATACATTGATTCATCTTGGCCCAAAATTCCTCTGCTTTTAAGGGTCGGTTATCCGCAGCAGAGGGGAGGCGAAATCCATGTTCGATTAAGACCAGTTTGCGGGCGCGATCGCCATTGTACATTCCCCGAATTTGTGGGACAGTGACGTGAGATTCATCCACCACTAATAACCAATCTTTCGGGAAATAATCTAGTAAACATTCCGGCGGTTCTCCTGCTTGTCGTCCGGCCATGTGGCGGGAATAGTTTTCTACCCCGTTGCAATATCCGACTTCTCGCAGCAGTTCTAGGTCATAGCGAGTCCGTTGTTCTATCCGTTGTGCTTCAACTAATTTTCCAGCTTTTTCTAATTCCTGTAAGCGGTCTTCGAGTTCCAGTTCGATCGCTTGACAAGCTGCTTCTAGGCGGTCATCGGGGGTAACAAAGTGACGCGCTGGATAGATACTTAAGGTATCCAGACTGGCGAGAATACTGCCAGTAACGGGATCAACGTAGCGGATGGCCTCGATTTCATCCCCAAAGAACTCGACGCGAACGATGCGGTCTTCATAAGCGGGTCCGATTTCTAGGACATCCCCTTTGACGCGGAAACGTCCCCGACCGATTTCAGTGTCATTGCGATGATATTGGATACCGGCGAGGTCGCGCAAGAGTTGCCGGGGTTCGAGTTCTTGTCCGACTTGCAAGGGAATGGCGGCGTTCAGGTATTCCGAGGGCATTCCTAACCCGTAAATGCAGCTAATCGAGGCCACAACAATCACATCGCGCCGTTCAAACAGCGATCGCGTTGCAGAATGGCGTAACATATCGATTTCCTCGTTAATCGAGGAGGTTTTTTCGATATAGGTATCGGTTACGGCAATATAAGCTTCCGGTTGATAGTAGTCGTAATAGCTGATAAAGTATTCAACGGCATTATGGGGAAAAAATTGCCGCAATTCGTTACAAAGTTGGGCGGCAAGGGTTTTATTATGGGCGAGGACGAGGGTCGGTTTGCCAACTTGGGCGATCGTCGAGGCAATGGTAAAGGTTTTGCCAGTTCCGGTGGCACCTAAGAGGGTTTGATAGGGTTTTTCCTCTTGGATACCTTGGACCAGTTTGGCGATCGCTTGGGGTTGATCTCCTGTCGGTTGATAGGGCGCTTCAAGACGAAAGGGCTGCATAGTCGGATTGAGGATGAGTTCTTTCCTATTGTAAAGGGTTATTGAGGGAAATATCTACTCAAAATAGGAATCCCTGTTGATGCTTTTGAACCGATGCAGGATTTCCACCCCATTGGAGATGTCCGTAGCCCCAATTTGTAGGTCCCAGTAATGAAAAATACTATTTTCTGGATTGATACGGAATCCGAGCTTCAAAGGTCACAAACAAATTAGCCATAAGTAAGCCAA
>CBFGOM010000134.1:0-17746 GCA_965650385.1 uncultured Oscillatoriaceae bacterium | reverse complement strand
GCTTATTTTTATTTCATTATAGCATAAAATTTATATTAAGGAGAGGTCTAATGAGATTCATAATTAAATTATGATTAAAGTTGAACTTTCTCCTGACCTGCAACAGGCGATTATTCGGATTCAAGATAATGAAATGGGGATGAATGTAAGGGTTAAAACCCAAGATTTTTGACCATTTATTTACCATCAAAGCTGTGGAGAAAGGAACCGGCCTGGGATTAGCGATCGCCCGTCAGATTGTCGTAGAAAAACACAGGGTAACCCTGACAGTCAATTCAACATTTCAACATTAGGCCAAGGCACAGAATTTATAATTTCTATTTTCTGCACGTTGGAATATAAGTTAGAACAAGACTGAATTGATAAACTAAAGGCTCATAACTTCTTGAATCAAAGTCAGATTATTCTCAAAGTAATTGGAAATTAACGTTTTTCTAAATCGGACTCGTACTTCTCAACTTCCCCAGTCAACTCGACTTTATCATACAAATCAGCCAACGACATAGAAAAATCAAAGGCTTGAAATGAAACCGTTGCTTCTAAGCCCTTGTACTCTCGAAATAGCCAAGCCTGGTCCTCAGTTTTGGTGTAATGTTCAACCTGGGTAGTATATTGGTCAATCAACAAATATTCGGTAAAACTAGCAATAGTCCGATAAGCTGCAAATTTTTCATCTTTATCGTAACTGCGAGTTGACTGAGATAACACTTCCGCAATGACAATCGGATTGGTAATGGTATCTTTGCGTCCTTCCTGCAATTCTACCGGCTGACCGACCACCATCACATCAGGATAAGTATAGATTCGCCGGTCCGGAATCCAAAGCCGTTGATCGGCGATAAAGACATCTAAGGGTTGGCGTTTGAGTCCAAAATTAAGAAATGCGAACAAATTACCAGCTATCCGATTATGATTGGGTGTACCACCGGGCATGAGAACAAGGTCTCCATTACGATATTCATGACGGTCCTGAGAGGCAATTTCTTGGGCTAAATATTCATCAACCGTATAGGTGCGTTGGCTGAGGGTAGAAGTCATAGCAACTCGCAGGTTAGGTATGGTTTAATTATACCTCAAATTGAGAAGGGTTTGGTTTTATTAACCCGATAACTTATTAAAAAAGGGTGCGTTATCTTCCTCTTTACGCACCCTTAATTCATGGGTTAACTCTTTTTCTTCGCGGTGGAAGTTGTAGATTTTTTCTTAGTTGTCCCGGTTTTTGACTTGGTACTACTGGTTTTGGATTTGCTACTACTCTTACTCTTAGAGGTGGATGTTTTCGCCGCCAGCAGTTCGACAGCTTGGGCGAGGGTGACCTCTTCTACGGTGGTGCCTTCGGGTACAGAGGCATTGGTTTTCCCATGTTTGACGTAGGGTCCGTAGGGTCCGTCGTAAACGTTCACGGGTTCGTCATCTGCCGGATGTTTGCCGAGTTCCCGCAGGGGTTCTTTGGCTTTGCTGGTTTTGCTACTGCGGCTTTTTTTCGGTTCGGCGAGTAATTCTAAAGCGCGAGATAGGGTGATGCTGAGGACATCATCTCCGGCTTTTAAGGACCGATATTCTTTGCCCTCTTCTTTGCCCCGATCGCACACCACATAAGGTCCAAATCGGCCTAAACTGGCTTGGATTTTGCCGCCGTTTTCGGGATGCACTCCCAAGGTCCTCGGTAAGGCTAACAGTCCTACCGCTTGTTCTACGGTCAAATTTTCAGCGGTAACACCTTTAGGGAAAGAAGCCCGTTTCGGTTTTTTATTTTCTTCGGTCGCTTCTCCCAGTTGGACGTAAGGGCCATATTTGCCAATCAGGATATAAATCGGCAGCCCGGTATTGGGGTCGGTCCCGAGTTGGTCCGGTCCTTCGGTTTTTTGCTTGAGAATCAGTTGGACTTGTTCCGGGTCCAGGTCCGAGGGGGTAAGGTCCTTGGGAATAGAAGCGGTGACGACGCCGCTACCATTGTCGGCCTCGATATAGGGTCCATAGCGCCCAATGCGAACTTTGGCGTCCAAGTTCTCTAATTCAACGCTACGGGCTTGGTTGGGGTCGATCGCACTTTCCTGTTGTTTGACTTGGGTTTCCAGGCCGGTTTCCCCGAGATAAAATTTCTGGAGATAGGGCAACCAGGCGGCTTCTCCGGTGGAAATATCATCCAAGGTCCGTTCCATTTTGGCGGTAAAGCCGGGGTCTACCAATTCGGGGAAGTATTTTTCCAACAAATCGGTAACGGCAAAGGCGGTAAAGGTAGGGACCAAGGCATTCCCTTTAAGGATGGAATAGCCGCGATCAATGATGGTACTAATGATGCTGGCGTAGGTACTGGGACGTCCAATGCCTTCGCTTTCTAGGGTTTTGACCAGGGAAGCTTCCGTATAGCGGGCGGGGGGTTGGGTTTCATGGCCCACTGCTTCAATTTTTTGGCAATCGGGGCGATCGCCGACTTTTAAAGCCGGTAAAATCACCTCTTGGTCCTCTAACGCTGCATCGGGATCATCGGAACCCTCCACATAGGCGCGCAAAAATCCCGGGAAATCAATCCGCTTACCACTGGACCGAAATCCAGCATTCTCCACCTGCAAATCCACCACCACAATGGTTTGACGGGCATCGGCCATTTGGCTGGCAACGGTGCGTTTCCAAATCAAATCATAGAGTTGTAATTCCCGTCCCGAGAGGGGGGTTTGTTGGGGAGTGCGGAAACTGCTTCCTGCTGGACGAATCGCTTCGTGAGCTTCCTGCGCCCCTTTGCTCTTGGTGGCATATTGCCGGGGTTTGGGGCTGAGATACTCTTTCCCGTACATTTCTGCAACACAGGTCCGGGCTGCGGTGAGGGCCTGTTCTGACAGATGCACCGAGTCGGTTCTCATGTAGGTGATGTACCCATTTTCGTAGAGACTTTGGGCAATTTTCATCGTATCCCTTGCCGATAACCGCAATTTGCGGTTCGCCTCCTGTTGGAGGGTGGAGGTGGTAAAGGGAGGGGAGGGTTTCCGGGTAGTTGGACGTTCCTCAACTTTGGCAACTTGCCAAGGTTTGCCCGTGAGTTGGATGACCAAGGCCCTAGCTTGTTCTTCGTTGAGGAGGACGACAGTGCGACCGGCGATAATTTGGCCGGTGGATTCATCAAAGTCGCTGCCGGTGGCAACTTTGCGATCGCCTAGAGTAACCAGTTTGGTCTCAAACGGGGTTTTGGCCTGAACTAAGCGGGCTTTTAAATCCCAGTAGGACCCTTGACGGAAGGCGCGACGCTGCCGTTCACGTTGGACCAACAGGCGCACCGCCACAGACTGCACCCGACCCGCAGAGAGTCCCGAGGCGATTTTTTTCCACAACAGAGGCGAGAGGGTATAACCGACCAATCGGTCTAAAATCCGCCGCGTTTCTTGGGCATGGACCAATTGATAATCAATTGTGCGGCAATTATTGAGGGCATCACGGATCGCCTCCCGGGTGATTTCGTGAAACACCATGCGCTTAATCGGTACCTTGGGCTTAAGCACTTCTTGCAGATGCCAACTAATGCTTTCTCCTTCCCGGTCTTCGTCCGTTGCCAGAATCAGCTCATCGGCCTCTTTGAGGGCATCTTTGAGGGTTTTGACCACTTTTTGCTTAGTTTTGGGGATGACGTAGAGGGGCTCAAAATCGGCTTCTACATTCACCCCAAGCTGCGCCCATTTTTCCCCTTTGACTTGTTCGGGAATTTCATCGGCAGAGGAGGGCAGATCGCGCACGTGACCCATCGATGCCTCTACGCGATAATCGTTCGGCAGGAAGTTCCGAATCGTGCGGGCTTTGGTTGGAGATTCGACGATGACGAGGGTTGACATGGCACCTTTTGGGGATAGCAGCTTTGTAGAACGTCAGCTTTAGAGCTTTTTGGGGGAGATGTCAAGGGCGATCGGGAAAGGGGGCATCAGTCTAACGGGAGTCTAACGGCCCCGTTTTTGCAGTTAAGCGCTGCTGGTCGATCCGTGCCAATCTCTAGTTATATCTGATTTCGCGAACCCGATTGGGTGGCGGGATCAGGGGATAGGCGGTTCGGTGTTGGGGACTTGAGGCTGAAGGCTGAGACTGACTTCTACCCGGAGGACTGTCAAGAGCGGCGATCGCCTCGGTTCTCGATCGCCAGGGTTCCCGATCTCCTTTATATCTATGATGAGGGTGATCAAGGGCGACTTAACATCCCACTTGGATCAGAGTCTTTTCCATCGGAGGTCCAGATGGTTGGGGAGAAGCTCCCTAAATTGACCCTAACACAAGCAGAGGAAACCGGAGGCAAAAATAGGGAAGGGGGTGAAGAAGTCGCGGATTAAACTTGCGCTTTCTCCCCAGTTGTAATGGGTTTTAGGCGTTACACTCAACGGCAACCCGTGGGTTGGGATGAATCAATGGGGTGGGATATCACCGGGTTTTAACCAGAGGAGTCAGGGCGATTCGAGGGGTTCGGGCGGATATCAAGGTAAGATGCAAGATGTAAAGAATTGCTAATGCACGAACTGCACCAACTTGACGCTGAGTGATTGTATTGTATCTGCCGATAACTTCCTATGAACTTTGCTAATCTTGCCGCCCAGTTAAATGCTGGAATAATTTTGCCAGAGGGAATCGTCATCATTACCCTGCTGGTGGTTCTGGTTTATGACCTGATCGTCGGACGGGAGTCGTTGAAAGTGACCCCTTACATGGCGATCGCCGGTCTACTGGCGTCCCTGGTGGCGCTGGTTTATCAATGGGATGCCAGCGACCCGATTTCGTTCCTCGGTGGGTTCAATGGGGACGCCATGAGCGTGATCTTTCGCGGCATTATCGCCCTGTCTGCGGTGGTGACTGTTTTGATGTCGATCCGCTATGTGGAAAACTCTGGCACCGCAATGGGCGAGTTTTTGATGATTTTACTCACCGCAACCCTGGGGGGAATGTTCCTTTCCGGCGCAGATGAGTTGGTGATGATTTTTGTCTCTTTGGAAACCCTGAGTATTTCATCGTATCTGCTCACGGGTTACATGAAGCTAGACCCCCGTTCCAATGAGGCGGCTTTAAAATATCTGCTGATTGGCGCTGCCTCTTCGGCAGTGTTTCTCTATGGGATGTCTTTGTTGTATGGACTTTCTGGGGGAGAAACTCGCTTAAGTGCCATCGCCGCAGGCATGACGGCTTCTGGAACCGGCCCCTCGATCGGACTGGTGATTGCCCTCGTGTTCGTGATTGCCGGGATTTCGTTCAAAATCTCTGCGGTTCCCTTCCACCAATGGACCCCGGACGTTTACGAAGGCTCTCCCACCCCAGTTGTGGCGTTCCTCTCCGTGGGTTCTAAAGCAGCCGGGTTTGCCTTGGCAATTCGTCTGCTGACGACGGCATTCCCTCTCGTCGAAGAACAGTGGCACTTCGTGTTTACCGCCCTCGCCATCCTCAGTATGGTCCTGGGGAATGTGGTGGCCCTAGCTCAAACCAGTCTCAAACGGATGCTTGCCTATTCCTCCATCGGACAAGCGGGGTTTGTGATGATTGGTTTAATTGCCAATACCGATGCCGGATATGCGAGCATGATTTTTTATCTGCTGGTTTATCTGTTCATGAACTTGGGTGCATTCACCTGTTTGATTCTCTTCACCCTCCGCACGGGAACGGATCAAATTAGTGAATATGCGGGGCTATATCAAAAAGACCCGTTGTTAACCTTGGGGTTAAGTATTTGTTTACTGTCTCTGGGTGGGATTCCTCCCCTGGCTGGATTTTTCGGAAAGATTTATCTGTTCTGGGCCGGTTGGCAAGCGGGTCTTTATGGCTTAGTATTGCTAGGCTTATTAACCAGTGTGGTTTCGATTTACTACTACATCCGCGTTGTCAAGATGATGGTAGTTAAAGAACCTCAAGAAATGTCCGATGCGGTCAGAAATTATCCGGAAATTGGCTGGAATTTACGGGGAATGCGATCGCTCCAAGTGGGTTTAATCCTGACGGTGATTGCGACTTCCCTTGCTGGAATTCTGTCTAATCCCCTGTTTACCTTGGCGAATAATTCCGTTTCTCGGACCTCTATGTTACAAGCCTCAATGGGGAAAACTGTCCCCGTTGCCACTTTAACCAGTCCGGCAGACTTAGACGCTTCCAAAACCCCTTAATAAAAGCCGGTTCAATCATCAACGGTAATAGTTTGTAGAGGCAATCCCCGTGGGGTTGCCTCTCTCCTATTTTAGGGGTCTGCTCAAACCCCATTCAGGCTCAATTTGGGTTAAGTCCAAATTAATTCCAGTAACCGAATCACCAACCAAGTCAATAATCCATAGACAGCGATCGCAATCAAAGCGTTGAATTCAAACGCAGAATTTCCAAAAGTTGGGGTGGTAAACAGGGTTTCAAACGGCGTGACAAAAGGAGAGGATAAGGCATAAATAAATCCAGCAAACTGATTGGCTGGGTTTGCGCCTAAGAGTCGCAACAGGACGCGTAAAATTAATAAAACTCCTAATGCTCCCATCAGATAGTAAATCACTTGATTAGTCTTGCTTAAGGCAAGTCTGCGTCTAACTTCAGCAACGCGCCGTTCCTCTTCTTCCAATTGAATTCCTTCAATTCGGCGGTTGATATAGTCTTCTTGTTGTCGTAATTCTTGAAGCTGTCGGCTTAATCGTGCCTCTTCTTGTCGCAGTTCCCCGAGGTTTTGAATGTGACGTTCCTGTTCCCGCCGTAGTTCATCAATGGCAGGGTTCCGGGATTGTTCCAAGGGACTATATGCGCGATCGCCTCCGGGAATGCCTGGATTTGGGGGTGTTAACGGTTGTTCGGGGAGTCGAACGGGATATTCTTCCCCCGAATCCCAGGATGGGGGGTGGTTGGCGTTTTCGCGATCAGATCGATTATAGTCTGGGTTCATCTGTATCCCTCCCTACAAGATAGTTTTATGCTTATACTATCAATCGCTTTACCCCCTGCGGGCGATCGGCGATAAAATAGCAACAGATTCCGAGGGGTAAAATCACACGAAAGCCCTGAATGATGTTGCCCAGTTTTCTCACTTTGTATGTTTAGGAAGGTTGAGGCTAGTTTTAGGGATGGCATCCGCCAGGAAATCAACTAGATTTAGCTGACTTTTTATTCCCGTAAATTTAGATCCACGGTGTCAGTTTATGTAAATTCAAGTTAAGGCAAAGGCGGGGATTAAAAACCCCGCCTTTATTTTAAGTCTCCTAGGTCAGTTCCTCAAGTCGTTCCCGAGTTAACCCCGTGACATTGATAATTTGTTCCACGGGCATTCCACTGCGGAACAGATTCAAAGCCACTTGTTCAAGACCTTGTTGGATACCTTGTTGAAGACCTTGTTGGATACCTTGCTGAATACCCTTTTCTAACCCTTCATCTAAAATGGATTGATACATGGACGACTCGTGCATGAGGTCCCTCCTTAAAATCTGTTGAAACGGAACAGTTTTAGGTTTGGTGAGCGTAAATTAACATAAAACCGGGGATTAAAATCCCCGGCAATAGTCTAAATTTCCCGGGTCAGTTCCTCAAGTCGTTCCCGAGTTAAACCCGTGACGTTGATAATTTGTTCCACGGGCGTTCCATTGCGAAACAGATTCACGGCCACTTGTTCAAGACCTTGTTGGATACCTTGTTGGATACCTTGTTGAAGACCTTGTTGAAGACCTTGTTGAATACCTTGCTGAATACCCTTTTCTAACCCTTCATCTAAAATGGATTGATACATGGACGACTCGCGCATGAGGTCCCTCCTTAAAATCCGTTGAATTGACTCTTGATTCAATATTAACCCAGCTAGAATCGAGGAAGCAGCAGCAATGTTCGCCTGTTCTTCTCGGTCCTCGATTTGTTCCACAGTTTGAGCTACTTGTGTTAATACCTCCAGGGGGTTGTCGGTACGACTTAAGGCGGCAAAGGGGAGTAAACCTGGTGAGTTTAAGAACAGTTCGGTGGGTTGTTCCCACAGACGAACCACTTCAAACTCGTGGTGCAGTTTATCCAAGTTAAACTGATTTTGATAAACTAAAGGAGACTCAGTAGGTCGGAGGTAAATCACCACCTGTCTCATTTCTTTGTCCGGGAAGCGTCGGTAAACTCTAACTCGATAGTCCAACATCCGAAAGGGAATCTTAGGGTCCGCGTCGGTTTGAAATTCTAGGTGGAGAATTAATGCGGAGGATTGCAGTAAAATCAGGGAATCGGCGCGAATCGGTTCTAGGGAGAGTTCGCTGGGACTAAGTTCGGTTAACTCAATGGCTTGTCCCATGAACCACCGCGCAAAATCCAGGCTAAAATGTTCCGCTAAAAACTTACAGATGTTATCATACATAATAACAGTTTATTATTTCGATGACCTGGTTATTTTTATTGAACTCTAAAATAACATAAAGCCCGCACTGATGCGGGCTTTTTTCTGAATCATTGTCCCGATTAGGGTAAAGGGTTACACGGTGGCAGCGCGTTTATAGGCTTCATCCAGGACTTCGGAAAGGGTGGGATGAGTATGAACACTAAAGGCTAATTCATTGACGGATTCACGATTGGCGATCGCATTGGCAGCTTCTTGAATTAAATCAGCGGCATGATAGCCAAAAATATGCACGCCGAGAATTTCTCCAGTATCTTTGCGGTAGATCACTTTAGCAATTCCATCGGTTTCTCCCTCGGCGATCGCCTTGGAATTTCCCTTGAAATAGGTTCGCACTGCGGCAACTTCAAATCCCTCTTCTTTCCCTAATTCTTCGGCACCAGGTTCGGTTAATCCCACAAAACTCATTTCAGGATGGGTAAAAGCAGCAGCAGGAATACTCCGATAATCAATGGTCCGAGGACGTCCACAAATATTTTCAATCACGGCAACCCCTTGTGCGGAGGCAGCGTGTGCCAACATCATTTTACCCATTGCATCGCCGATCGCCCATACATGAGGCACAGGTTCACCCCCAGCTAACAATTGCATGGCATCATTCACCGGCAGGAACCCTCGGCGATCGGTTTCGGCACCCACGGATTCCAATCCTAAGTTTTTAGTCGCAGGAATTCGTCCGGTTGCCACTAAACAGGCATCGACTTCTAAGACTTCAACCACTTCCTTAGTTTTGGGGTCCATTAATTCAATGACCACCGGAGAACCGGGAGTAACTTTTGCCGCTAAAACTCCCACCCGAGTTTCAATGTCCCGAGGTGCAATTAACACGCGTTGCGCTTGTTTGGCAATATCCGGATCAAAGGTTGGCATCAGTCTATCCAACGCTTCAATCATAGTCACTTCTGAACCCAAGGCGGTGTAAATATCGGCAAATTCTAACCCGATATAACCACTGCCAATAATGGCAATCCATTGGGGTAACCAGTCTAATTTAATGGCATGATCACTAGTAAAAACGGTTTTGCCATCGACTTCAATCCCAGGCGGAACCCAAGGCACGGAACCGGGTGCTAACATGATATCTTTAGCCGTAATTGTCTTTTCCCCGTTAGCGGTTTCTACGATTACTTTTTGATTTCCGGCGAGTTTTCCCCACCCTTGAATGACATCCACATTCAGGCGTTTTAGACTATTAACCAATTCGCCGCGCAATTTAGATACGGTATTATCGGCATGATTGGCAATGGTTTCGCGATCGAACGAGATGCCACTGAGTTGAATGCCGAGGGTTTTTAAATGATGAGCATCCCGCAACTCTCGCACTCGTCCAGAAGCTGCAAGCAGGGCTTTTGAGGGAATACAGCCACGATTGACGCAAGTGCCTCCCATATCCCCAGCTTCGACGATCGCAGTCTTTAAGCCACATTTCACAGCGTGTAAGGCGGCACCATGTCCCCCCACTCCTGCGCCAATAATCACTAAATCGTAATCAAATCCTTGACTCACTGCAATTTCTCCTGCTGCGCGTTGTTGATAGTTCCCATTGTTAAATGGTGAGGGGATATGAGGCAAGATTTTGGGAAGATGGGTAGGATTGGGAATTTTGTAATAACAACTTCAGTCCTATCCACCCTATCTCCCATCTCTAACACCAAATCTCTACCACCCGTCCTGTAATCTCTCGTTCTAACCAAGGGGTGTTACTGGACAGGGATTTGAGACTCTCTCGCGTAACCCGCCAAGACTGTTGAGGGTCAAACAGGGTGAAATCTGCTGCTGTACCGGGTGCGATCGCCACTGGGGTTTGTTGCAGGCATTTGGAAGGATTACTACTCAAAGCACGCCATAATTCCACCGGGGACAACTGTTCTGTGGTGACTAAATGCTGCCACAATAAGGGTAATGCCAATTCGAGTCCGATCGCACCGGGAGGGGATTCGGCAAAGGCGACGGTTTTCTCTTCATAGGTGTAAGGGGTATGATCAATGGTGATCGCATCAATGACCCCGGATTTCACTCCCGCAATCAACGCCTGTTGGTCCTGGGGATTCCCCACCGGCGGTTCTAGGTGCAGACTGGGACAGTAGGGAGTAAACAGTGCGGGATTGTTAATTTGTGCCGCATTCACCAACAGGTGCATCCATGAGGCACTGGCAGTGATGGGTAATCCTTGCGCTTTGGCAGATTCAATCAGTTGCACTCCGCGTTGGGTAGACACGCGCATGATATGAACTGGCGTTCCTGTTGCTGCAACAATTTCCAGCAAGGCTGCTAAAGCGGTTGTCTCGGCGATCGCTGGATTTCCTGGCAATCCCAACCGAATTGAAGCAGTGCCTTCCCGAACGACTCCATCTCCTGCTAATTTACGGCTACAAGGCCACAGTGCCACAGGTTTACCCCAGGGTTGCAAATATTCCAAAATCCGCCTCAGTAAGGCTAAATCGGCAATGGGTTGACCATCGGCAAAACCCACGATGCCGGATGCCTCTAATTCGGCTAATTCTGTCATTTGTTCTCCCTTCACCCCTAGGGTTAATGCACCCCAAAAATGCAGTTTTGGCAGGGAAGGAGTGGGGAGAGGCAACAACTCATTGAGGGTTCTAATTCCTTGGACTTTTTGTTGCAGAAATGCTAACCCTCCAGGATTGTCTATGGGGGGATGGGTATCAGGCAAAATTGCAACGTGTGTAAACCCGCCACTTCTTGCCGATTGCATCAATGAAGTTAAGGTTTCTCGTTCCTCAAATCCTGGTTCACCACTGTGACTGTACAAATCAACTAAACCAGGACCTAAGATTAATCCCTGACAATTCCGTACTTGAGTATCACTCCCCCTCTCCGAAATTTCGGGCGCTATTTGCTCGATCGCACCATTAGCAATCCACACATCGGCGATCGTATCCTCTCCCGAAACCGGGTCAATTATCCGAACTTGTTGCAGCAGTTCATTCACAGTCCACACTCAACAGCAAACACTATCAATCAATCTCTCTTTATTCCGGTCCCCTCCCCTTGGCAAGGGGAGGGTTAGGGTGGGGTCCTCCCCGGTGTAATCCAGAAAAAACGTAATCCCTAACCCCACAATGGATTTAACCCTTAAAATTCCTAGTTTCTCATCATCTCCGGAGAACCCCACCCAACCCTCCCCTTGCCAAGGGGAGGGCTTTTTAAGCCTGTTCTAAAATTACAATGCACCTGCCGCAGTCTTGTCCAAAATCCCCCCAAAATGGGTTGTAATATTAATCGCTTCTAACACGGGAGGATGATCCGGTCCTAGGGTATAGTCAATCACTGTAATTGCGCCATTCCCTTGTTTGAAGTTCCAAAAATGCTCAGGACCTAGACCAAAGAAATGGCATAACAGGGCTTTATTAATCGCATCATGCGCTACGACTAATCCCGTTGTCCCCGGTTTAGCAGCTTTAACGATCGCATTCCAGGCTTGAATACTCCGGTCCCACACCTGTTCTAAATTTTCCCCTTCTGGCATTTGCACGGATTCGGGACTGTCTTTCCATTGGTCTAACATTCCCGGAAAGTCTGTTTCAATTTCGGATTCAAACTTTCCTTCCCACAGTCCATGACTGATTTCTCGCAGTAAATCATCCACTTGTAATTCCACCTGTGGATGATTTTGTAAGATGATTTCTGCTGTTTCTTTGGGACGCAACATGGAACTACTCACGGCAAAATCGATTTGCACATCTTGCAAGTAGTCAGCGGCACATTTAGACTGTTCTCTCCCATTGTCATTCAAAGGAACATCGATTTGTCCCTGAAAACGCTGTTGCCGGTTCCACTCCGTTTCCCCATGCCGGACTAATAACAGTCGGGGTCCAATATGTCCGGGTCTAGGTTTGGGCATTTTTTCCCCCACATGACTGGTTAAATTCATCGATTCCAGTTGCACGGGGAGTTTACCTTTTAACGGGGGTCTGGGTGTGCTAAAATTCAGGATACTAATCCCACAATTCGATTGTTGAATGGAATGATATTTTGCTGGAGAAATCCCCAATGCGGTACTCAACAAACAGCGATTAATTCCATTATGACCCACGACTAAAATCGTTTGATTCTGATGACGGGGTAAGACTTCATCCCAGAATTTTTTCGCTTGTTCATGCAGTGCTAAAACGGGAAAATGTTCCACAGTTCCACTTTCTGCGGGAACATTCATTGAAAATTCATGGGGTCTTTCTTGCCAACAGCGATAATCTTCGCCAAATTTCTCCTGGACTTCTTCCCTGAGCATTCCTTCCCACAACCGCAAGTCCACTTCCATGAGGTTATCGCTGGGTTGGGGTGCTGGCGGTTTCGTATCTCCCGCTAAATCAGCAACGATCGCCTCGGCGGTTTCTTTCGCCCGTTTCAGGGGACTACAGTAGACAGCATCAAAGGAAATCCCACTCAGGGCTGCCGCAACTTGACTCGCCGTCTCGCGACCCTTTTCGGTGAGGACGGATTGATCAAGGCGACCTTGGATTCGCCGTTCTTTGTTAAATGTGCTTTGACCATGACGGACAATGATTACGCGAGTAGTCAGGGTTCTATCCTCCAACAGAAATGGTGCAGACTCCCAAGGCGAGTGAAGCGCAGGGGCAGAATCGATCGCATTTTACCGCTTCTTGGTCTCCAGTTAAACTAGGCGATCGCATTTTTATCCCCAGCTTGTCGCCTATTCCCTCCCTCTCAAGCCACCCCCTGATTCAGGGCAGTGGAAGGGATTTCTTCTAAAATTAGGTCAAAACTGTATTCTCTATCTGAGCCTTAACCGTTTATGATTAAATTTATTAATCTCTTAAAATCAGAAATTTGTTAGCTATTAATTTATAAAAACAAGGCTAATTACCTTTAAATAGACCGATGAAAATTCAGGATTAAATTAATTTAATTTCTATCAAATTTTCCGAGAGCTAAACCGCTAGACTCCGATCCAAGGTAAACTGACTATAGAGTAACTGTCGAATCATAATACCATTTATCAGATCCAGAGGAAGAAGAAACAGACAATGGATGTCATCAAGCTCATTAAGCGCGTGGTTTTAACGGCACTAACCCTGCTAGCAGTTTTCCTAGTGGGAACCTCATTGGTGCAAAGTTTCAGTCAACCCCAGGTTCAAAGTCGTCTGGAACTCTACCAAACGAATCTGCTGCTTCATGTGGCAGAGTACCAAGGTGAGTCTGCCAATGATCCGGCAGTCCAAATTGTGGAGGCTTTAGCCGGAGATGAACCTTTAACAGCAGCGCTGAAACAGTATCAAGAGGCCATTACCTCCACAGAAGACGCGATCGCCACCCAACGCAGTCGCCTCTCCACAACTGTCATCCTCCCACCGGATGAATCTGCGAATCCGCCTCTGATTGAAGGCATCAATCCTCCAGAACTTGCCGAACTCAAAATTCAAAAGCAAATTTCTAATCAAGAAACGTTAAGGGATGAACTTTTACTAAGATTAGGGATTTTAAAAGCCAGTCAAGGAAACTTAGAACAAGCGATCGCCACTTGGACTCCATTAACTGAACGTTCTAGTCCCCATCTTCAAGCTACCGCTACTACAGCAGATTTATTATTAAACCTTTGGCAAAATTCCCCGAGTTTTCCGGCTAATTCTGAAGAACTTCTCACCCAAAATTTAGATGGATGGTTCCGTTATCAAGCCTTCCGACAACTGTACCAAATCCAGGGACAAGATGAAGCCTTAACTCGCCTGACTCTCGAAGAACAAGAAATAGCAGCAGAATCCCTAGGAAAGTTGGCGACAGTTACTGGCATTCCCGCATTTGGATTTGTTGTCGGATTCGGTTTACTCATCTTTCTGGGGATTCAATGGGTCCTCAAACGCAAAGATTCCCTCCTAGTTCAAAATGGCGACAGCACCTGGGAAACCCCTTGGAATTGGGAAACTATATGGCAGGTTTTCATTGTCGGATTCTTCTTCCTCGGACAAGTTTTAGTCCCCATCGTCGTTCAACTCTTCGGCGTCCAATCTGCCATGCTAGATGTTCGCAGTCGTGCCTTTTATATCTTGGCAACTTATGTGGCGATCGCCATCGGCGGATTATTAGTCCTCTTCTTCTCCATCCGTTCCTTCTTTCCCCTTGCTAAAGACTGGTTTCGCTTCAATGTCCTACAGGCAAGCTGGATTTCTTGGGGATTCGGCGGTTATTTTGCTGCCTTACCTTTAGTCATTCTAATATCCATCATTAACCAACAATTCTGGCAGGGACGCGGTGGCAGCAACCCCATTTTATCCATCGCCTTAGAAAACCGAGATACCGTAGCATTAACTATCTTTTTCATCACCGCTTCTGTGGCAGCACCTATTTTTGAAGAAATCATGTTTCGGGGATTTCTCTTACCCTCCCTGACTCGTTACTTCTCCGTTACCACCGCTATTGTACTCAGCAGTTTATTGTTTGCATTGGCACATCTCAACCTCTCCGAAGTCCTGCCATTGGCAACCTTGGGAATGGTCTTAGGATTCGTCTATACGCGATCGCGCAATCTCCTCTCCTCCATCCTCCTCCATAGTCTCTGGAACAGCGGCACACTCTTTAGTCTGTTCGTTCTCGGCAGTGGCGGCAGTTAATTTTCGACCCTTCCAGGCAATCCTCGTTTGTCAACCTGCAACAGCATACAATTGTGGGTAAAATAAGGGTTAGAAACCGGGTTTCTTGTCTTAATTTCTGCCAACTTTCAACAACTTTGGAGCAGAAATCCGGTTTCTTGTCCTACTCTGTCACAAGTTTTAATCTGGGGGAAAACGGCGATCGCGAACGTCTTCCCCATAAGCCTGTACCGCCTGAGTAATCGTCTCCTGCAAATTGGCGTAGCGTTTTGCAAAAGGCGGCACTCGGTCAGTCATACCCAATAAATCATGGGTCACTAACACCTGTCCATCACAATGCACCCCAGCACCAATGCCAATGGTAGGAATCACCAAAGTTTTAGAAATTTCTGCGGCTAATTTACTAGGAATATGCTCCAAAACCACCGCAAAAGCACCCGCTTCCTGCAAAGCGATTGCCTCTTTCAAAATGCGATCGCTCGTTTCTGGAGTTTTCCCCTGTTTCCGATACCCTAATTGATGTACCGATTGCGGCGTTAACCCCACATGGCCTAACACCGGAATTCCTGCCAACACCAATCGCCGCACTGTTTCAGCAATTTCCGGATATCCCCCCTCCAACTTCACCCCTTGAGCACCCGTTTCTTTAAGAATTCTTCCCGCCGAATGCATCGCCTGTTGGGAACTTTCTTGATAAGTTAAAAACGGTAAATCCACCACCATCAGAGCTTTTTCAATACCCCGTCGCACAGCTTTCGCATGGTGAATCATCTCATCTAGGGTTAACGGCAGAGTGGTTTCATACCCCAACACCACCATCCCTAACGAATCGCCAACTAACAGCAAATCCACCCCAGCGCGATCGAGCAATTTCGCCGAGACATAATCATAAGCCGTCAGCGCCACGATCGCCATTCCTTGTTGTTTTCGCTCTAATAATTGTTGAGGGGTGATTGGCATAGCTCGGTGAGTTCAGTCGGTCAATCCACTGGCAAGGTTCGTAAGCGGCAGTCACATCATTATATAGAGATGGATTGCCTTTCCAATGTTATCAGATCCCTAGCGGCGATCGCGGATTCCCCCTGTCTCTAGGATTCTAGGAACTCCTAACTTGCCAGATGGAATAAATACACAAATTGGCTGATTTGTCAATAGCCGGTGTTGGGTGGCGAAAAAAAATTAGTCACGGGGGAGGACAGATGGGAGGCGATCGCGCGCCAGCCTTGGCCCCACTGATAACGGTATTGTAAGGGTTTAGAGCAAAAAATTGGGGCAAAATCCAGCAACTTTAGCAACAAGGCAAACTGCTCCACCGAAAATACACCTTACCATAATTTGGCAGATTGTCAAAAATTACCCAAAACCCTTGCCACTTCGTTGGGGATGCGGTTGGTGAATTTAGGGGAAAAACTGGGTGAAGTTTGAATCATTGAATAGTTTAACCGCAATAATATCAGCCCAGCTTATTAATTTAGAACCAACACTGCCAGAGGGACCTTAAAATCCTCGCCGGTTGTTGCTTGCTGCTGTTCTGGCAATTACAATAGAATAACCGTAAGCACAAACTGAGGCTAACTGGGTTATGCCGGAAATCGTCGAAATTCCCCTCGAACTGACTTACTTTCAACTGCCGCCAGCCGTTGAAAATCGCTTACATTTTCTGTTAGATCGTCAAGATAACGGCTATCCCTTGTCTTCCGAAAGCAGGAAGCCGAGGGATTGGTTGAATTGAGAGACTAGAGCAGCACACCAAGTGTTTATTCAACCGGATTAAAACTGAGGTTAAAAATGAATATTTCGTTAAGTTCAGAAATTGAGAAATTTATTGAAAGTCAGGTAGAAAGCGGGAAGTATCCTTCTCCTGAAGATGTGATCGTGGCAGGCATTAGGCTGCTAGAAGAACGAGAACGCATTTATCAAGGGCGGTTTGAGGAATTGAAAGAGGAAATTATGCTTGGCGTTGCCGCTTCAGAACGAGGTGAAGTTGTTGATGGGGAAACAGTTTTCTTTCAACTGCAACAAAAGCTACAACAACGCCGCAATCAAGATAGTTTATGACTAATATTTGTCGGTTTACATCTCCCGCCAGCCGAGATATTGAAGCCATTATCGATTTGATTGCTCACCAGAATGGTTTTGAGGTGGCAGAACGTTTCCTGAACAAAGTCAATCAAAAGTGTAAGAACTTAGCAACTTTTCCAAATATGGGGCGTCGGCGTGATGAACTTTTGGAGGAGTTGCGGAGTTTTTCCGTTGATGATTACTTAATTTTTTATCGCCCAATTGAAGAAGGAATTGAGATTTTAAGGGTAATCAGTGGCTATCGGGATTTGTCAAGACTTTTTGAAGAACCTTCTGAGGAGTGATAAAGTGGCAGAGAATTGAGGGACAATTGACAAAAATAACCCAGAGGCGATCGCAACTCAGTTAGAATAATCACAGCGTTGAGGGCATCAGCATGAAGATAACACGAAATACTATCCTCAAACTTACCATCGGTGGCGGCTGCGTCTTGGCTGGCATCACTTTCCCCCCCTACTCGCCGCAAAAGGGATAGTCTGGGGAAGCGTCTTAACCACGGCGTTAGGGAGTGTAGCAGCAGGGAATACCGCCAATGTCATTGATACCTTAATCGATGAAGGAGATGGAAGAGTCTCCCTAGAAAATCATGGCTTAACCAAAGCGGTGGGAAAAGCCATCGCTTTGGAGTTTGAACAAAAACGAAGTTTTGCATATGTTAATGCTAGAGATTTTTGACGTCTGTATATTCATCGGCTATAATCCCCTTGTTATAGAGACAGTCACTTGTGGAGAAATTTGAGCTTTCCAGTAC
>CBFGOM010000133.1:0-17956 GCA_965650385.1 uncultured Oscillatoriaceae bacterium | reverse complement strand
GAACAGCGTCAATCGGATGCTCAGGCTTTATTTATTGTATCTCCTGTTCCAGTGGTCCATTTAAGTAGTTTTGTGATTAATAAAATTGACTTAAGTTTGTTTGGATATCAAGATGACCAACGAGACCATTGGGAACATCAAAGCAATTGGGATGAGCGGAATCATTTGTTGAAGTTAGTGTTTGAACTGTCGCAAGAGACGCGGCGACCTGTGGTTTTTATTAGTGGAGACGTTCATATTGGGGCAGCTTTTAAACTGTCTCATTTAGATTTTCCGGAAGCTAAAGTATTTCAAGTGACTTCGAGTGGAATTGCTTATGCTCATTTAAAGGAAATGGAACGGCGGATTTTAGAGATGTTAGTTAAACCGGAAGGAGATTTAGGCGATCGCCCGGGGAATATCCCCTATCATTTTGAGAATTTAGAAGTCTGTCGTTATAATAATTTTGGCATTCTTCGGGTTACGGAACTGGAAACTGGACAAATGGAAGTGTACTTTGATTTGTTTGGCGGACATCGAGATGAAAATGGAATGCTTTCTGTGTTTAAAACCAGTATCAATTTAGCATGAACGATTAGAAACTATTTGCATGGGAAAGCGCAACTTGCAACCCTTGTCTTCTTTCTATGCTTAGAGAATATAGCGGTTTTCGATCGCCTGAACTGGGAACGATCGCCCTCAATCCCCCTGAGAAAGGGGGACTTTCACGGGAAAGCTGGATCTCAAGCGCTTGAGAAACGCTATGGAAAGAAAGAAGGCAGGGTAAATACTCTATCTTTTCTGTTAGGAAAGATGCTTCCTAATGCCTTCCCTCCCAAGAAAAGGAGGAAGACAAGCAGTTAGAGTCTGTTAAAAATCAAACATATCTAATTGTTCGATGGATTCGGCGGGATTATTCCCGGCTTCTTTTTTGGCCCCTTTACGGAGTCCAACGGCAATTTTACTATGTTTTTCAATTTGACTCATCACCTCTTTTGCGCGTTGAATGACTACGGCGGGTAACCCTGCTAACCGTCCTGCTTCAATGCCATAAGAACGGTCGGCACCTCCGGGTTGAACTTGATGTAAAAACACGATTTCATTGGCTAATTCCCGAACGGTTACTTGATAGTTGGCGACGTTGGGAAGGATAGACGCGAGTTCATTCATTTCATGGTAATGGGTCGCAAAAATGGTGCGAGAGCGAATTTCGGTGGCTAAATATTCAGCAACCGACCAAGCAATCGATAATCCATCAAAGGTGGCCGTTCCTCGGCCAATTTCATCCAGTAAAACGAGGGATTTAGGTGAGGCATGATTGAGAATATTGGCCGTCTCATTCATTTCCACCATAAAGGTAGATTGACCTGTTGCTAAATCATCTACTGCACCTACTCGGGTAAAGATGCGATCGCAGATTCCTAAAGTGGCGGAAGTTGCGGGAATAAAACTCCCGGTTTGTGCCAATAACTGAATTAATCCCACCTGCCGTAAATAGCAACTCTTACCACTAGCATTGGGTCCGGTTAAAATAATTAAATCGGGCGCAAGGCGATGATCACTTTCAGATTTGCCTGGGTCTTCGATATTTCCCAATCGCGTGGAATTCGGGACAAATAACCCCGCTGGAATGGAATATTCGACCACGGGATGACGACCATTGGTAATTCTAATTTCTCGATTTTCTACCATCTGGGGACGGCAATAGCCTCGGTCGATCGCAATTTCTGCTAACCCTGCTAATACATCGATCGCCGCGACTGCTTTTGCCACATTGCGAATCATTGCGGCATATTCTCCCACCTGCGATCGCAACTGGACAAAAATCTCATATTCTAATTTATTCAAGTCTTCTTGTGCTGTCAGAATCCTTGATTCCCGTTCTTTCAACTCTGGGGTAATATACCGTTCTTCATTGGTCAAAGTTTGCCGCCGCACATAATCCGACGGCGCTTGTTCACTTTTGGAGCGGGAAATACTAATGTAATAGCCAAAGGTTTTATTATACCCGACTTTTAGATTAGAAATGCCCGTGCGTTCCCGTTCCCGAACTTCCAAATTTGCCAACCATTGCTGATCGCCTTCAACGAGCGATCGCATCTCATCCAGTGCCTCATACACATTCGGACGAATCAACCCCCCATCGCTTAAATGTAGTGGGGGTGATTCCACAATTGCCCGTTTCACGCGAACCGCCAACGCCTCTAGTTCTGATGGCACTTCTTGTAAAGATTTCAAGTAGGGAGAATTCCCTTGTTGTGCTAAGGCACAGAGTTCGGGTAATTTCGCCAAAGAATCAGCTAACGCTAGTAAATCCCGAGCATTTGCTGTTCCCGAACCCGCGCGAACCGTGAGGCGTTCGATGTCATAGATTTCTGATAACAAGGTTTGAATTTCTTCGCGCAGTTCCGTTTTTTGGACTAATTCCTCTACCGTATCTTGTCGCGCCAGAATGCCTTTAATTTTCAGCAAGGGTTGCAAAATCCACCGCCGTAATGCTCTGCCTCCCATTGCCGTTTTAGTGCGGTCGATCGCCCATAACAATGACCCATAAAATGTGCCATCGCGCACGGTTTGCGTGATTTCTAAATTGCGGCGGGTTTGAGCATCAACAATTAAATAATCCGCTAACGTATAACTGCGAACTAATTGCAGAGGAATCCGATTTTCCTTTTGCGTTGCTTCCAGATATTCTAATAATCCTCCTGCTGCACGCACGGCTAGGGGAAGATTTTCACATCCCACCCCTTCCAAACTGCGGAGTTTGAAATATTGAAGAATCCGCTGACGTGCTTCAACAACCGTAAAAGGTTTTTGCGATCGCAGGGAATAGCAAAAGCAGGGAGGGAGATAGTCCGAGAGGTATTGAGATTTCTCCCCAGGACGTAACAATGTACCAATATCCGGTGCATTGGTTGGAACTAGCACTTCCGACGGTTGCAGCCGCATTAACTCTTGTGTGAGATGCTCTAATTCTTCCGCTTGGGTCGTAAAGAATTCCCCCGTGGAAATATCTGTATAAGCCAATCCCCACTGATTGCCCGCGATGACGACTGCGGCTAAAAAGTTATTAGTGCGCGCTTTGAGCATTCCATCTTCCAGGAGTGTGCCCGGAGTAATGACCCGAGTCACTTCGCGGCGGACTAATCCTTTCGCTTCTGCTGCATCTTCCACTTGATCGCACACGGCGATGGAATAGCCTTTTTCCACCAATTGCATGGCGTAGCGTTCTAGGGCATGATGGGGGACACCGGTCATGGGAACTCGGCCCACATCTCCCCCTTGTTTACTAGTGAGAACTAATTCTAATTCGCGTGCTACGACGATCGCATCTTGGAAAAAGGTTTCAAAGAAATCCCCCACGCGATACAACAACAGGGAATGGGGATATTGATCTTTAATCTCTGCATAATGCTGATACATCGCCGAGAGGCGATCGCGATCGAGTTCGCGATAGTCAGCATTGGTAATATGAGTCTGGGTGGTTTTAATCCCAGTCATATCAATGGGGGTAGATGCAGAGGGACGATCGCTCATGGGTTTATCCAGAATCCAAACACAGGGTAAGCCGTTCGGCTGTTTATAGATGATAAACTGCCGCCATCCCCCCTGCTCTAAAAACTTGCTGAAATCTTGCATCGCTTACCCTTCGAGGCGATCGCCACAGGATGCAGTCTGCCTCCGTTGCATTGGGTCCCCCATTCCTCTATAATCCAAAGTCTGCAAAAACCCGCACCTGTCAACGGTGGGGCTACACGGATAAAGCCCGCCTGCATGGGCTGCAAGAGTACAGTAGAAAAGCATCCCCACCCTGATCATTCCCACCATGAGTGAAAGCGCATTAGCCAGAATTCGGATCGTACTCGTAGAACCGGCTGGCCCCTTGAACGTGGGTTCAGTGGCCCGAGTTATGAAAAATATGGGGTTGTCTCAGTTAATATTGGTGAATCCCCAGTGCGATCGCCAAGATGAATCCGCAATTAAAATGGCCGTACATGGGATAGATATTTTAGAATCCGCCCAAATTGTTAACGAACTGCCACAGGCCCTCGTGGGATGTCAACGGGCGATCGCAACCACCGGACGTTCCCGGTCCTTACCCACCGACTTAGAAACCCCCCGAGTCGCCCTCCCCTGGCTGTTAGAAGCGCCCTCCGCCTTAATTTTTGGTCGAGAAGATCGAGGATTGAGCAACGATGAACTCAACTACGCGCAACGATTTGTCCGAATTCCCTCCAGTCCCGAGTATCCGTCCTTAAACTTGGCCCAATCCGTCGCCGTTTGCGCCGCAGAACTCTACCAACAGGCGATCGCCTCGGCAGAAAGTCACCCCAGCAACCCATCCCCCTTCGTTAGCAACAGTTCTAGCGTTCCTACCGCCTCCCTAGAGGAATTAGAAGGATATTATCAGCAGTTAGAACAATTATTGCTAGAAATTGGGTATCTTTATCCTCATACTGCGCCCCGGAGACTGGAAAAATTCCGCCGGTTGTACAATCGCGCTCAACTCTCCACTCAAGAAGTCGCCATGTTGCGGGGAATCTTGACACAAATGGAGTGGGCATTGTCGCAAGGATCTGGGGTTGGTGATACGCTATAGGCGTTATTAGCCCGGTTTCTGCCCCGGAGTTTCTGCTCTGGGCTGTCCGAGCGATCGCCAAAAGAGTGCCTCAAAGGGTTACGATTGACGATGCTGCGGGTAAAACTGAGCCTAAGACATGGGACTTAGGGAGTGGGTTAGCCAAACAAGCAGCAAGAACGAAACAACAGGAGTGTGGTGTGGCTCAAAGGTCTCCAATTCGGTCATTTTTGTCGGTGGTGCCTTCGGACAAAACGGAGTCGGGCGAACCGGCAAAGCGGGTAAAAAAAACCAAAACCAAGACAGCGGGGAAAAAAGCAGCCCAATCAGCGTCCCGCAAATCTGCCCCGGGAACCCGTGGCGATCGCCCTCTGGAAGCGCCACCCCGGGACCCCAGACAAACGGGATCAGCCATCCCCCCCTTTAGCGATGGCGAACCGGCATCGCCGCCCCCATCTCGCGCTCATCTCGCCCAACAACAGCAACAGTCTCAACAATTAGCCGAACAATTGAGAATGGGCCGAGTCCCTCGTTCCCGGAACCTATCCGAGTCTGCCCCTATAGAGACTCCCCGTCCCCCTCGTGGGTCCAAATCCCGCGATCGCCTCGCCGAACAACGACCCTCTCCCCCAACTCGTTCTACCCCTGGGAGTCGTCAGGGGACCCAGGAACGATCCGACTTACCCCGGGAACGAGTTCCGGGACGAACCCCCACAGATTCAGGAAATAAACCCCCTCGGAAGCGGACCCCTAAAACGCAATCTAAACGCACTGCCGGGACTCCCTCCCCATCCAACACCCCCAAAGCGAGAACCCGGAAACCCACCGAAAACAAACCGAAACGCACCAAAATCTCGCCCTTGATTTATGGGGCGCGGCTGCTGATTCTCGGGGTGGGACTCGGGGTACTCGCCGGTACTCTCTTATCCATCTGGAATCCGGCGGATAACTACACCGTAGGGGCTGCAGGAAATGCAGAAACCCAACAAGCAGAACAGCAGGAACCGGTCACTCCTGCCTACAATCTCCAGGCCCTACCCCTCACCCAGGAAATCACCACCCTGAAAGAAAAATTGCAGGCAATGGCGGCAGAAAATCCGGAACTGACCCCGGGGGTTTATGTGGTTGAATTGGATACGGGAGCCTATTTGGACTTGAATGGCACCCAAAGATTTTCGGCGGCCAGTACGATTAAAGTGCCAATTTTAATTGCCTTTTTTCAGGACGTGGATGCCGGAAAAATCGCCCTAGATGAAATGCTGACCATGAAACAGGAGCATATTGCCGAAGGGTCTGGGGATATGCAGTTCACCGAACCGGGGACGAAATACAGCGCCCTAGAAACGGCGACTAAAATGAGCGAAATTAGCGATAATACGGCGACCAATATGTTAATTGAGCGCTTGGGGGGTGCAGCGGCCCTGAATCAACGCTTTGCCGCTTGGGGATTAAGCAACACCGCGATCGCCAACCCCCTCCCAGATTTAGAGGGCACCAACACCACCAGTCCCCAAGATTTGGTCCAGGTGATGGGATTGGTAGAACAGGGACAAGTGTTGTCTCTACGCAGTCGCGATCGCCTGTTCAAGATTATGCAGAACACGGCGAATAATTCCCTACTACCCCAAGGACTGGGGTCCGGTGCCGCGATCGCCCACAAAACCGGGGATATTGGCACCGCCATTTCCGATGCAGGATTAGTGGATATGCCTAATGGCAAGCGTTATCTCATGGCGGCGATCGTCAAACGTCCCCACAATGACCCAGCAGCAGAAGAGTTAATCCGGCAAATGTCCAAAGTCGTTTACGAATCCTTTAGTGGAGAACTCTAGTCCCCCAATACCCCTGTGATCCTCCCAACCCCCCTTAAAAAGCCTGTTCACAGGGATTCTCCCGGCAACATTAGCGGTCTCGATAGCGGATGTGCCAAAATCCAGATAGTTAAAGACCCTGATCAGGACCGCTTTTTTGTTTGCCAGGAGAATTTTTAATGAAAGTTGCTATCCATCCAGCCCTCAGTGATGCCAATATAGACGCGGGTCAACCCAGTTCTCAGCGTCAACTTTCCCTATCCATTTCTGCGATCGCCGCTGGTTTAGAAACCTCAGTTCCCCTGAACCTCTGCCTCATTTTAGACCATAGCGGATCCATGACCGGACGTCCGTTAACCACCGTTAAAGAGGCAGCCTATCGACTCATTGATCGACTCAAACCCGGCGATCGCCTCAGCATTGTCGCCTTCGATCATCGCGCTAAAGTCATCGTCTCTAACCAGGCGATCGAAGATACCGATCGCATCAAAAAACAGATTGAAAAACTCAAAGCGGATGGGGGTACCGCGATCGATGAAGGCATGAAAAAAGGCATGGAAGAACTTAAAAAAGGGGCAACCGGCACCGTCTCCCAAGCTTTTATCCTCACCGATGGCGAAAACGAACATGGCAGCAACGATCGCTGTCTCAAATTAGCCTCCGAAGCAGCCGATGCTAACCTCACCCTCAATACCCTCGGATTCGGCGATCACTGGAACCTAGATGTTCTCGAATCCATTGCCACTGCCGCGCGAGGTGCATTGTGCCATATCGAACGCCCGGAACAAGCCGTAGAAGAGTTTAGCCGCTTATTCAGTCGGATTCAATCCGTTGCCTTAACCAATGCTTACCTGCAACTCAAACTCATGCCGAAAGTTCGCCTTGCCGAACTCAAACCCATCGCCCAAGTTTCACCGGAAACCATCGAACTCCCCGTAGAAGCCAAAAATGGCCTATTTGAAGTGCGCTTAGGGGATATTATGACCACCGAACGGGTCATCTTAGCTAACTTATATATTGGTAAATTTGCTGAAGGCAAACAAACCCTCGCAGAATTGCAAATTCGGTATGATGACCCTTCCGCCGGACGGAAACAGATTCTCAGTGATCCAGTTCTTGTGGATGCCAATGTACTAAGTGCCTATCACCCGGCGATCGACCCCACAGTACAGCAACATACCCTCGCCTTAGCCAAATATCGGCAAACTCAAATTGCCGAACAGAAAATTCAACAAGGCGATCGCCTCGGTGCCGCCACCATGTTACAAACTGCTGCGAAAACCGCCTTACAAATGGGCGACAAAGGCGCAGCAACCGTCCTCCAAACCAGCGCCACCCGCCTCCAAGACGGACAAGAACTCTCCGAAGCCGATCGCAAAAAAACCCGCATCGTCTCCAAAACCGTTTTGCAATAAGGGATTCCCATCAAAAAAGTAGGGCATTATTAGTTGGGTAGAAGTGGAAAAACCCCCCTTTTTTATGAGTTCGGGATAAATGGAAAAGCCCCCCTTTTTAAGGGGGGTTGGGGGGATCTCTGCTTGAAGATTTTGAAGACTGTATTGTTTGGAGTTCCCTGTCATCAACTCCCTCACACTTCAGCAACCCAGTTTCTGAATCCCTGAGTAGTCCAAAAAACCAGATTTCTCATCAGAATTTATGGCAAAAAGGGACAACTTGTAGCAGAAACCCGGTTTTGTGTTTATAAGGTTTGAAAGTCAGGTTCTAATCTACGCTTAATCAGCGATCGCCTGACCTTTTTTCCGGGACAGACTCCCAGCAAAAGTCAAACCTAAGGCCAATAACCCCAGCATACTAGAAGGTTCGGGCACTGAAACATCATCACCCGGAACAGTTGCCACAGCGAACTCACCCAACAATGCTATCCCATCATTCGCACATTCCGCGAACAAAGTCGCCACGAATTCACCCACCGGCATTAAAGACTTATCAAAACTAAACCCAAATGTATGGCTTCCAGTTGCCGAGAAGTTACCGAAATCCAAGCCTAAACCCGTGAAATCATTGATAACATTAATTCCCCCCAACAAATTTCCGGTCTTAATCGAGTTCAGAACGGTATAACTCCCAGAAGTTTGACCCGCCAAGTAGGGGTCGTTATAAGCGAGGTCACCCAGAGAAGCTGTGCCACCTTTACTGCTGACCAGGTTCGCATGGTCTGTTAAATTCGCAAATCCAGAGTTTGTACTCGTCACACTTTGGAGTTTTACATTATCATAAACTCCAACGCTACTCACCCCAGAATCGCTATTTTGCACAAACCGGATACCAAATAAATTGCCACTAGCATTGGCAGTTTGCAAGTTTTGACCCGAAAAGTTGAAAATCAAATCGCCCCAGCCAATATGACCATCTGCCGCGCCACCATAGTTGTCGCCCGTAATCGGCAGATTGGCATTAATTGCTACAAAAATACTATTGCTTTTGGTATCTTCTTTAACCGCCATGCCATACATTTCGTATGTGCTGTTAACCCCAATAATATTCCCTTCTGCCCCATCCTTAAACGAATCAATAGCGTAATTCCAGCCATTATGTAGCGTTCCGGCATTGGCTTGGGGTGTGGTAACTCCCATTAAACAAACAGTAGCAGCAGCAGTTCCTAAGATTGTGTTGAATAGAGTTGCTTTCATCATTGTCCCCTCGTCACTGATGTGAAATTTTGATTTTGATATTCCCCATCGTATGAACTTTTTTGGGGGACGACAAGTCTTTTTATTAAAGCTTGGGTAAAGAGAATCACGACAATATCCCCCCCGAGGGGTTATTTGAAACTTAGGAGATTGGGTGATGTTAATTCATTGCGTTTAAATAATCCGTGTATTCACAGAAAAAATTACAAATACGGGTGAATGATCCGGATAAAAATTTTTCATTTCAAAGTTTAATTCAGTGAGAATACGCAACAACTCGGAAAATCAAAACTTTATAAACCATCTGAATTGGGACATCCTTGTGAAGAAGCAGCGATGAGGGGCTAGGTGAAGCGCAAACACCCCAGGCAAGGTACAATGCACAATTTGACGTCGCGCAGGTACTGGAAGAAATGCAAATCAACTGGCAAACCGCTAAAACTTACGAAGATATCCTGTATGAGAAAACTGATGGAATCGCTAAAATTACCATCAACCGTCCCCATAAGCGAAATGCCTTCCGTCCGAAAACGGTATTTGAATTGTATGATGCGTTTTCTAATGCGCGGGAAGATAGTCGCATTGGGGTGGTGTTATTTACAGGTGCAGGACCTCATACGGATGGCAAATATGCGTTCTGTTCTGGTGGGGACCAAAGTGTGCGCGGGGAAGCGGGATATATCGATGAGGCGGGCGTTCCCCGGTTAAATGTGCTGGACTTGCAGCGGTTAATTCGGTCCATGCCAAAAGTGGTGATTGCCTTAGTTGCGGGATATGCAGTCGGGGGGGGTCATGTTTTACACCTAATTTGTGATTTAACCCTGGCCGCAGAGAATGCCATTTTTGGTCAAACGGGACCGAAAGTGGGGAGTTTTGATGGCGGGTTTGGGGCCAGTTATATGGCGCGAATTGTGGGTCAAAAGAAAGCGCGGGAAATCTGGTTTCTCTGTCGGCAATATGATGCTAACCAAGCATTGGAGATGGGGTTGGTTAATGCAGTGGTGCCGGTGGAACAACTGGAGGCGGAGGGGGTGACCTGGGCGAATGAAATTTTAGAGAAAAGCCCGATCGCGATTCGGTGTTTGAAAGCCGCCTTTAATGCCGATTGCGATGGTCAAGCCGGGTTACAAGAACTCGCCGGGAATGCGACGATGTTGTACTACATGACGGAGGAAGGGGCGGAAGGAAAACAAGCATTCCTAGAAAAAAGGCAACCAGATTTTCGTAAGTATCCCTGGTTGCCCTAATGGTTTAATTGCCGAGATCATTCACTGCCATTGAATTATGCAACCCGGTTTAGAAATCGAACCGGGTTTTTACCCCTGATGTTTAAAATAAAAGTTGCGATCGCGATCGCTTCTGGAGTTTAACCCCAGAAGCGAGATTTGTTGAGTAATTCTACTAAGCGATCCACCCTAATCATGCGGTCGTTTAACTTTTCTGAAATGAACGTGAATGTCAAATTTTTTGGAGGTTTAGCTCACTGAGATAAAATGCTCACCGTTATCGGGTTGCGTGAGGTTTGTAGAGATAATCACCGAGTCGGTTTGACCGTTGTGTCGCTCTGCTGAGGGTTGGTAAAATGCGCGTTCTAAGGATAGAGTCCCTTCCACCCGCAGTCTTTGGTCTTCCAAAATAATCATATCGGGTTTAATCTCTTCCCAAGACGGAGCAAAGGGAGGTAGAGCTAACGAACAAGCTTTCCAGGCTCCACGAACCTGTACACCGAGTTGTTCGCAGTTTCCACCCCGACGACCTTCAGGGGTATAAAACCGACAATGACGGCAGGATGATGATTGGCAATTTGAGGTCTTCATAGGGGTGCTTGGGGGACAATCAAATGATGCTTCTATTATGAGGTAAGGTGATTTTACTGAAGAAAGGCATCAAGCCTTTATCCCGTATAGCTTTAAGCGATCCCCGATAAAAAATTACCTTAATACTTTCTTTAGTATTCCGTAAAAAATAGCAACAATTCTCCTAAGTAACAACTCATCTCAACGGGTCCTAACTGGATGAGTTCAAGCTTTAAATTCATGGGGATCAACATTTTAGCCAATGGGTGGCCTACCTGACAAGGGTAGATTTTAAGAAAAATAGTCTTAATAAATACTGAAAGTGAGTCTTGTAAAGGAGCAGTTGGTGGTCCCAAATCAAAATAAGTGGAGATACTCAAGACTGAGTTTTGAGGGAGATGTTTGTAGTGGAGATGGGGATGTCGGTAATCGGGAAAGGTTTTGCCGGGGGGTCGGCTGGTTCTTTCAAGACATTGAATTTCTGGGAATGGACGATGGGGATTGCCTGGAGGAAAAATCCGCGATCGCACCGAGTCTCACCACTGTTTGGGCGCACAGAGAGCGCAAACCTCCCAGCGAGCAAGTTCTCCGGGAGGAGTGGGACAACCACAATGGGGACAAAGGGGCAACCCCAGCGATCGCGCTTGCACCCCAGCAGCCCAACGATCAAAAGCCCCTTGAGCATTCTTCACCTCAGAACCCTTGGGAATTCCCGCATCAGCACTCAACTCAGCCAGCCGAGAAGGATGATCCTGCCAAAGTATTTCTTGATCCGCCAAATCTGGACATTTCATGTCAGATTTAACCCAATCTTTGGGAGAAAAGCGAATATCGGCGATTGCCTCAGAACGCCCCACATTTAACCGTTGCAAAATCCGTCTGCGCTCAAACATCAAATTCTGGGCCCAAGCTGCACTAGAAGTCGCAACCCGCAGCACTCCCCGTTCCACAGTCAAAGGACGAGTGTATTGATTAATCTTGGGACCGACTGCGATCGCCCAAGCCTCAAGCAACTGCTGATATTCCCGTTGCTGTTGTCCCAGGGTCTGAGCCGCCAGCGCCCCTAAAAGATGATCCAGAGAGTTAAAAGCCATTGCGTCAAACTCTATCTTCAACCGAATTGAACTGAAACATTTAAAATTGGGTGCAACAGTACACGCTATGACTCTTGCCATGCCTCCTATTATAGGGATGGGCATCGGTCAGAATGAGTCCAACTCCCCATCTTCAGGGAGCAACCCACTAGGCGAAATCAGCACAAAATCACACAGGAGAGACGGCATGAGCGAACGGTCCCCTAAGGCGAATCCCGCCCCAGTTTCCCCAGAGCAGGGATTAAAACCAGTATTAGCCGCAGTGCTAGAAAGTTTAGATGTCAAGCTAGAGTCAGAATTAACCCGCTATCGGCGACAAAAACGGGGTGATGCCGTGCAACCGTCCTACTCGGGCAATGGGTTGACCCCCCCTCAAAAAACCTCCGTGGATTTAATTACCCTGTCCCCGAGTACCCCATCACCCCAGCAGTCTTCCGCCTTAGAACTGCCCAAGGCTCAGACTTTGAAATTTGAAGCCCTCAAACCGATGTCCGGACCTGAGCAGGCAGAAGCGCCGAGTGCTGCCGTTAACGGGACTCAGAATCAGCCCTTGAGTATTCCGGCGATCGCCACCTCTGGGGACAACGGTCACCAGACATCCGCAGACAATCCAGAAACGACCAATAGCATTGGCTTATCTACAGAAAGCCCCGGGGCTCTGGTCGGACTGACTTCCGGAACTGAGCCGAAGAATCCCAATGAGTATCTGGACTCTTCAGAAAAATTAGTCAGTAGTTTAGATCGAGAAAACAGCAAAAAACTGGCGGAACTGCGGGCTAAACGAAAAGCTCGGTCTCAAAATAGCTTTCTGAGTCCCTTGGGAATTGGCTCAATGCTATTATTTGTCGCCGCCAGTGCCACTTTAGCGTATGTGGTGACTCAGATGGGAGAGCCTAACCCGGGCACTGGGCAACAAGCCAATCTCGGCAGAAATGGGAATAGTGAAGTCTCCGACCCGACCTTGACCAATGAAGCAGGAAGAATTACCCCAGATTTAACGAATTCCCAGTTTAAACCGTTGGATTTAGGCAATCTCGGAACCTTGGAGGAAAAACCGCCGGTTGCTGTTCCAGTTCCCAGCTCTCCAGGGGCAGTCCCGGCACAGACAGGAGCGATCGCCCCAACGGTTACCCCGAACTCTGCCCCAGTCACTCCGGCCCCCACGTCCCCCGGGTTGAGAAATCTGACGACGGATTATCTGGCGGGTTCTGGACAACCTGTGATGACTCAACCCGCCACCGGAACTGCCCCGACAGTGCCTCCTAGTGCAGGGACTGCTAGACCAGCAGCACCGGGAACACCAGCAGTACCCGGAACACCGGCAGTACCCGGAACACCGGCAGTACCCGGAACACCCGGAACACCGGCAGCACCCGGAACACCAGTAGCAAACGCCCCGACTACCGGGGTTAGTCCGGCTTCCTTCCCCGAGTTTTATTATGTGGTGATGGATTATCAGAATGATGAGAGCTTATGGAAGGCGAGAGAAGTGGTACCGGATGCTTACCTGCGGGAGTATCCCATCGGGGTTAAGATTCAGGTTGCAGCCTTTGAAGATCAAGCCTCAGCTCAAGCCATGTTGGAACAAATGAAGCAGCAAGGGATAACGGGGCAAATTTATAAGCCTTAAGGGATAGACTCCACAGCCTTTCTTAGACTGCGATAGCATAGGATTAGGCTTCGTACCCAGTCCGCACTAGGCAGGATGTGAGCGCTAGACCCTGGGCGATCGCCCTTTAAGGGAAGGTCAGTTGAAAAAATTGTCAGCCCTCGTTGAGGCGATAGAAGGCGATCGCCAGAAGCAATAGCCAAAGGCGATCGCCTTCGTGGGAAAACCCTGACATTTTAGCCCAGGACCAGGGGCGAGCTTAGAGGCACTACCTAACTTATATGGAGTCCGTTATGGGATTGTTTGACCGAATCATGAGGGTGATTCGCGCCAATATTAATACTCTAATTAATAAAGCCGAAGACCCCGAAAAGATTCTCGAACAGACGATGAATGAGATGCAGGAGGATTTGGTCCAACTGCGACAGGCTGTAGCCGTGGCGATCGCGACTCAAAAACGCACCGAGCGTCAATATTCTCAAGCCCAATCCACCGCTGAGGAATGGTATGGGCGAGCGCAGTTGGCCTTGCAAAAGGGGGATGACAACCTGGCCCGCGAAGCCCTGACCCGTCGTAAATCCTACCAAGATATGGCGACAGGCATGAAAGCCCAGATCGCCCAACAAACTGGGGTGGTGGAACAGCTCAAGCAAAATATGCGGGCGTTAGAAAGTAAAATTGTTGAAGCGAGGACGAAAAAAGACCTTTATATTGCCCGTGCTCGCTCCGCCCAGGCATCCGAGCGACTTAATGAGATGCTGGGGAACGTTGGGACTGGGACTGCAATGGCGGCTTTTGAGCGGATGGAAGAAAAAGTCATGCAACTCGAAGCGCGATCGGAGGCAGTCGCCGCCTTGGGTGGCGATGACCTAGAAAAAAAATTTGCTTCCCTAGAATCTGGGGGTGAAGTTGATGAGGAATTGATGGCACTGAAAGCGCAAATCAGCGGAAGTAACCCGGCTGGTCCTGAACTTCAGCCCGTGAGTGCTCCGCGCGATCCGGAAATAGAAGGAGAACTCCAAAAACTCCGCGATCGCATGGAGGACTAACCCTAGAAAGAGGGTGTCTTTTCCCTCTATCCCCTAGGAGCAACCTCCAATGAAGCGGCTTCTGGTTCCCCCCTCAATGTTCTCAATTTTAGGGTGAATGTGCCAGCAATCCGTTCTGTTGCGCCCCGTCAACGTTGATAATTTTATGAATTGGCAAGGGATGATGAACTATCAAAACTTTAAGCCTTACCCTTTAAACTAGGAATTAAACCCACTTAGAAAAACTGCCTAGGCGCTGAGATTTCCTCTTCCGTTCCCCCAGACTCAAACACAGACCCTGATTTCAGGGGGTCCAGCCACCCCAAAATATATCGGGATGTAGCGCGAAAGCCGATGAAGTTTTTACACTAGATTCATCAAGAGAATCTCTGGTCTTTGATCGCCGCCGTCATCTTCTGTCTGCGGCTCACACCGAGTACCATCAAAGCAGATGGAATGGGTAAGGACCGTTGCCACCCCCTCAATTCACCCGGGGATCTCAGGCCAAAAGCCATAAAAACCTACCTTGTAAACCCGAAAAGGAAAAATAGCATCATGGGATTGTTTGATCGCATTAGCCGAGTTGTCAGAGCCAATCTTAACGATATCGTCAGCAAAGCAGAAGACCCAGAAAAAGTTCTTGAGCAATCTATTATCGATATGCAGGAAGACTTGGTGCAATTGCGCCAAGCCGTTGCGAGTTCGATTGCCAACCAAAAACGCACCCAAAAACAATACGAGCAAGCCAACAACGAAGCCAATACCTGGCAAAGTCGCGCCCAACTGGCACTCCAAAAAGGGGATGAAAATCTGGCTCGCGAAGCCCTGGTGCGCAAAAAATCTAACGCTGAAACCGCTGCGATGTTAAAAACTCAACTGGATGGGCAGTTGACTCAGGTGGAGACCCTGAAGCGTAATTTAATTGGTTTGGAAAGCAAGATTTCTGAAGCGAAAACCAAGAAAAATATGCTCAAGGCTCGGGCGCAAGCAGCGAAGGCAAACGAACAGCTTCAAAATACTCTCGGTTCGCTCAACACCGGGGGTTCAATGGCAGCTTTTGAGCGGATGGAAGAAAAGGTGCTGCAAATGGAAGCGCGCTCTCAAGCGGCTTATGAAATTGGCGGCACGAATCTGGAAAATCAGTTCGCCCAATTGGAGGCGGGAAGCGATGTGGATGATGAACTCGCCGCGATGAAAGCTCAACTCACGGGTGCATCTCCGGCTCAAAGTCAACTCCCCAGCGCCGGAAACAGTAGCGCGCCCAAAACCGCTGTGGATGATGAATTGGAACAGTTGCGATCGCAGCTCAACGACGGTTAAGGAAACCCGGAATTCTCCACAACTCCCTGATGTTCATGATCGGGCTTGTCTTTAATTTCTGACTAAGGCGGCCCTCCACCAGGGAGTTGTATTTTTTTTTGAAGGGAAGTCGATAAAATCAAGCCAAAAACCCGCAGGCTTCAGTCCGGAGGCATACGAACAAAGCCCGCCTACGCGGGCTAATACAGTCTTGCCAGATGCTTAAGCATTAGATGTAGATAACTTAATTACTGAGAATTCCCAAAATTTCCCCATCCTCTCCATCCTTCCCATCTCCCCAATCTCCCCAATCCCCCAGTGCTCCCCTGCTGTAAAATAATCAAAGTTTAATAATAGTAAGCGATCGCCTCTGCGGTTAGATTCCCGATGGCTGAGGCTGGCGATCGCTGAGTACCTGATATTTGAAAGCGGTGGGCATGAGTAGCATTATCAAAGTCACAGATACTGAGTTTGGAACTGAAGTAGAACAAGCAACAACCCCAGTCCTAGCCTATTTTTGGGCCAGTTGGTGTGGGCCTTGCCGATTGGTCTCCCCCTATATTGACTGGGCTGCCTCAGAATATGGCGATCGCCTCAAAGTCCTGAAGCTAGAAGTTGATCCCAATCCTGAAGCGGTGAAAAAGTGCGGGGTTGAAGGTGTACCGGCTATTCGAGTGTTTAAAGATGGGGCGATCGTGGAATCCTTTGAGGGTGCCATTACTAAACAGGCATTAGCCACCCTGATCGACGCCCATCTCTAAAAACCCATCGGGATTCCCTAACCGGACCTGCTTGAAGATAACAGCCTGCGTAGGCAGGCTTTGTTAGGATAGCCCCACCCTTGAGGGTGTGGGTTAAGCAGACCCCGGTCCACCGGATTCCGAATCAGTTGCACTCCATCAGCTTCTCACCCGTTAACCATCATGCAGTTTGCTAACCGTTTAGAACCCCTGCGTTCCAATGTCTTTGCAGATATGGATAACGCAAAAGCTAAGGCAAAAGCCGCAGGATTGAAGGTCATTGATTTATCATTGGGGTCCTCGGACCTGCCCCCGGCCCCCCATATCCTTGAGGCGATCGCCTCATCGTTACCCGATCGCAACTCTCACGGCTATGTCCTCTTTCACCGCACCCAAGCTTTTCGCGAAGCGGCTGCCCGCTGGTACCACGAGCGCTATGGGATTTCCGTAGACCCCCAAACTGAAGTCCTAGCCTTAATTGGTTCCCAGGAAGGCACCGCTCATTTACCCTTAGCTGTATTAAATCCTGGAGATTTTGCTCTCCTCATGGATCCGGGCTATCCCTCCCATGCCGGTGGGGTATATTTAGCGAGTGGTCAAATTTATGGGATGCCCCTGCGGGAAGAAAACGGATTTTTGCCGGTGTTTGAGGAAATTCCCCCAGCGGTTCTTAATCAGGCGCGGATGATGGTTCTCAGCTATCCTCACAACCCCACGACGGCGATCGCTCCTTTGTCCTTTTTCCAAGAAGCGGTTGCCTTTTGTCAACAGCATCAGTTAGTCCTAGTTCATGACTTTCCCTATGCTGACTTAGTATTTGATGCCGAAATTGCCGTACCCTCCGTCCTGCAAGCGGACCCAGAAAAAACCGTTTCTATCGAGTTTTTTACCTTGTCCAAATCCTATAATATGGGCGGATTGCGAGTAGGGTTTGCGATTGGCAATCCCGAACTGATTAAAGCCCTGCGGCAAGTCAAGGCGGCAGTAGATTTTAACCAATATCAGGGCATTCTCAACGGGGCGATCGCTGCCCTCACCGGTCCCCAAGACACGGTAGGCGAAATGACCAGTATTTTCCGCAGCCGTCGGGATGCTTTTGTCAACGCCCTCCATCGCATCGGCTGGGAAGTTCCGATGCCCGAGTCTACCATGTATGTCTGGGCTAAACTCCCGGAACAGTGGGCTAATAATTCTATTGGGTTTTGTACCCAGATGGTGGAAAAAACTGGCATCGCTGCTTCTCCCGGTTCCGGATTTGGCAAAATGGGTGAAGGGTATGTGCGCTTTGCCTTAGTTTGGGACCCCCCGATTTTAGAAGAAGCGGCGGAACGAATCGCTCAGTTTTTAAATTCATAAATTTGACCTTCACT
>CBFGOM010000132.1:0-18023 GCA_965650385.1 uncultured Oscillatoriaceae bacterium | reverse complement strand
GTCTCATTACCTGGTTCAGTGGGAGTCTCATTACCTGGTTCAGTGGGAGTCTCATCAGGACTTGGAGTAACAATTGTAATATTGCCTTGAGTGTAGCGAGATGGGGGGACAGGGACAGAGAAGGTGGGTGAAATCGTGTTAGTAGAACCTGTTGTAATTGCACCCGTAGTCCCATTAACAGCAGCATCACCGATAATAAACGGGGTGGTAGTACCTCCGTTATGTTCGATGCGAATATTGCCACCGCGATCGCCACTTTCTACGGATGAAATACTAGCAGTGACACCATTTGGGTTATTAAACGTATCTAGGACTCGTAGAAAATTCCCGGTGGTGATGTTGATGTCACCTCCTTGAGAATTAAGGGTTCCGGTAACGCTGATATTATCGTTAGCAGTGAGGCGAATCTCTCCCCCAGCAGTGGCGATCGCATCAACAAATATTTCTCCTGCCGAGTCTAAAATCACAGGTCCTCCGGCAGTAGAGACCCTTCCCAATGTAATATTAGCCGGTGAACTCCCGGGTCGGGTCACCAGAAAAGTATTGCCGAGGGTTGTGGGAATATCTGAGGGATTGACTAACGATTCGACCCCCGATCGCAAAATTAACGTTGCTTCATTCAGGAGGAGTTCTGCATCGGGGTCGTTTAGGTTTGCTAAAGTCGTATCAGGTCCCGTAATGGTAATATCATCAGCGACAATCTCACCACCCGCTTCTACTTTCAAAGATACCCCCGTATAAGACCCGAAAATCACATCCCCACTAGCACTAACAATGGGGTCATATTTACTCAAAAACTGACCTCCACCACCGACTCCATTCTCAATGGAGAAATTTCCCCCAGCGGAAAAGTTAGAATCCCCGGAAATATTTCCCAGACTGACTAAGCTGAGATTTCCCCCTGCTTGAAACGCAGGTTGAATTCCGGTTAAGGCGAGGATGTCAATACCTTGATTCCCGAGAATGGCTAAATTGCCTCCGGCGATCGCCTGAAATCCGGTTTCCCCCTCACGAACCCGGACTGTATCACCGCCTCGCAGGGTTAAATCTCCAGTTGTCCGCAGTTGACCCCCGATAATTGTTAGGGTTTCAGGAGTCGAAAGCATTGCATTTGCGGTATTAATCATCGTTCGATCCTCGGGAATCGCGGAGGATAGAGGGCGATCGATCATTACCAAATCTCCGGGTTTCACCGGCAGACCCGAACCCGTCAAAATTACAGTTCCCGCCTCCGTAACGGTTACCCCCGTAGCATGACCCACCCCCGTTTGAGTCAGTAATTCCGGTAAAGAAAGAGGATTCACCGATTCAAGAAGACTGCCGGAATGGCCCAAGGTTAAATCCTCAGAATTCACTTCAATACTGAGTAAATATCCCTCTTGACCAATCCGTACCAAACTTTCTCCCGGGACGGCAGCTAGGGTAATGGTTCCTCCCGGGGCACTGAGGGTTCCGCTATTGATCACGGTTCCCCCTATCAAGTTTAAATTCTGGTAAGAATTCACCCGCAGATGAGCCGAATTAATAAGGCTTCCCAGTTCTTGCGTGCTAAAAGAAAAAGCCAACGGCTTACCCATCAACTGGCTATAATTGTTGAATCCCTGCCCATCAAACCACCCAGAATCGAACTCAATTCCGGTTGCCGTAGCGGCGGTAAAATCAGCGGGAACATTCAACGCAGCATCCGGCCCAAAAACCAGGCCAGCCGGATTGATGAGGAATAAATTAGACTGCCCTCCAGTAACTTGGATTAAGCCATTAATATAAGAAGCATCTACGCCAGTGACTCGCCCCAGAATATTGCGAATTTCTGGATTAGAGAGAAAGTTAGCGGTTTGACCCGCATTTAATCCAAATTGTTGAAAGGTATGAAATAGATTACTGCGATCGGACGAAAGCGTTCCCCCCTGAATGTGAAACACTTCCCCCTCGGGATGGACTACGGTTCCAGTTCCATCCTCAGCAGGCATAATGGGTTGGGATAGCTGAGAAACGGCTACAATAGGAGTAACCAGGGGGAGAATTATTCCCCAAATGAGAGATATCAAGAAGCGGGTTTTATAAATTAAAAATTGCATAATAAATGGGATGCAAATAAAAGGGTTACGTTTGAATAGAATTGCAGAATTGAGGGGGGATTCCCTAACCGGCTAGTAGGAATAAACTTCTTGCTTTCATACTCAATTAATTCCTCTTTTCACCCTTAGTTCCCCCTTAAATCCCCCTCCCGTCGATGGCATTGGAAAGGGGAGAAGTCATAAGAATAAATGTTTATTTAACGGGGTAAGCCATAGGAATCAATATGGGTACTATGGGGCAAGCTAGAGGAATTAATATTTAATTTTGGGCGGACTTTGGAGAATTTTGCCAAACGTCTAATCTTGACCATACAGGAAGTTCAAGGATTCGAGTAGAGGTGCCTCACCTATCAGTTCCGATCGCGCGATCGCCTTGGACTGAAACCACTCAAATCTGCACTCCCTACCCCGCGAACTCCCTAATACCAAGGGCAGAAACCATCGTTAACACTGTTACCGGACCTCGGTCCTTGTTAAAGCTGGAGGTTGATCGGTCTTTTCTTCCTGGAGCATGGCGATCGCAGTCCCTAAGTCTTAGCAAAATCACCCAGCCCGATGGCGATCGCTTTTGATTGAACGCTATTACTCAGGGATCTCTAGTATAGTCGATGCTTAGGGAAATGACCTCACCTAAAGGATAGAGTTTAACCGAGGAAAAATAGATGATTTTCTGGATCCGATGAATCTATAGGAATAGGTCAATCTAACGGACCCCGACTCCCACTCTCAAACGCCAGAGACAACCTCACTAAGGATCCTGGCGATCGCCCCCCAGAGAACCCGTCAACCCAGCTTGAGGCCCCTCAACCCAGCTTGTTTAGTTCTACACTTAAGTTTATTTTCTCTTTAGCGGGCTTAGGTAGGCTTCGTCCATGTAGCCCCACCCGTGAGGGTGCAGGATTTATAAACCTTCCAAAATAAAATTTTAATTGTTATTCTAGCCCGTTCAAATCATTATTAGAAAGTTGCCCCAGCTCCACAATTTATTGCTCCCTTGTAACCAGCAGGCAATAAGCCTTGGAGAGCAAAATGCTCCCACCCATTATTTTTATTATTAAAGTGACTTTAAAAAATAGTTTTAAAGCTTTCAAAGATTATAAAATTAATTTTTTGTATTAAAAAGCAACAAAATTTAATCCTGAAATTTACCTTAAAACGATAAAATCAAACCTGGGCGAGATAGAATCCCGTGAAGGAAAATTATTTTTCAGACTATGATAAGTTAGCTTAAGCCCTCTTACCCCAACGTGATCAGTTGGCTGCGATCGCCCGCTTATGGAACAAATAACAAACTTAATTCCCGAAGGTCCAATCGTAGAATTTACCCTTCTGCTCTTGGTCATCTTGATTGTCCCTCCGATCTTTGAGAATCTGCGACTACCCGGATTAATCGGGTTATTAATCGCCGGAGTCATTTTAGGTCCTGATGGGGCAAAAATGCTCAATCCCAGCAGCGACACTATCAAACTGCTTTCCGACATTGGCAAAATTTACCTGATGTTCGTAGCGGGTTTAGAAATTGATATCGATCAATTCCGCAAAACTAAAAATCGGTCTATCGGATTTGGGTTAGCAACCTTCCTTGTGCCGATGATTGCGGGTACAATTATTGGACGCAGTTTTGGATTTGGTTGGAATCCTTCTATTTTGATTGGTTCCCTCCTCGCCTCTCATACTCTCCTGGGCTATCCTATCGTCAACCGATTGGGAGTTGTTGGAAATGAGGCCATTATCGTGACCATTGGGGCCACAATCTTTACTGATATTGGCGCGTTGTTAGTGTTGGCAATTTGTGTGGCTTTTAATGCCGGAGAACTCACTGCTTTTTCATTAATTCTCCAGTTAGTATTACTAGGATTGTACTCCGCTGGAGTATTGTTTGGGGTTGACAGGGCTGGAAAAGAGTATTTTCGGCGCACAGGAGATGAAGAAGGCAATCAGTTTTTATTCGTCCTACTTGCTCTATTTCTCGCCGCTGTCGGTGCGCAATTGATTAATGTGGATCAAATTGTGGGAGCATTTCTCGCCGGACTAGCGGTCAATGATGTGGTGGGGAACGGTCCGGTTAAGGAAAAAGTAGAATTTGTTGGGAGTGTTTTATTTATCCCCTTCTTCTTTGTTGGGATGGGTTTATTGCTCGATATCAATGGATTTATCGAAACCCTAACCACCTCCCTTGGACTCACCTTGGCGATCGTTTTTGGCTTAATCGGGAGCAAATTTCTAGCGGCATTGGTTGCAAAATTATTGTATCGCTACCAGTGGATTGAAATGTTAACCATGTGGTCTCTTTCACTGCCACAAGTAGCCGCAACCTTGGCAGCAGCCCTTGTGGGAGTTCAACAGGGCGTGATTACCCCAGAAGTCTTCAACACTGTGATTGTGTTGATGGTGGTGACGTCGATTCTAGGACCCTTGATGACGGCACGATTTGCCAGCAAACTGCCTATACCCCAGGCCCAGCTAGACCTAGATAATATGTCGATCTGGTGGGAAGCCAAGGAAGTGGATACGAGGATCAATCCTCCCCTAGCGAAATCCGATGATTTGTTTACCATCGTAGTGCCGATTTCTAATCCTCTGACTCAACGGTATTTAATTCAAATGGCGGCACTTTTAGCCCGTCATGAGTCTGGGCAAATTGTTCCTTTATCAGTTGCGATCGCTCATGTTCACATGGATGAACCCCAACTCGATATCGCCCTGAAAGAAAGTCGCCGATCGCTTGATCGCTCAGTCCAAATGTTACAAGAATTTGAGGTCAAAGCCAAACCGGAACTGCGGATTGATGATGATGTTTCTCATGCCATCAGCCGAACTGCTAGGGAATGGGAATCCAACTTAATCGTAATGGGATGGAGTCCAACGACACGGTTGCGCGCCCGATTATTTGGTAACCTCATTAATGATGTCTTTTGGTCTTCTCACTGTCCAGTTGCCGTCATGCGCCTCATTGATGAACCTGTTAATATTCATCGTCTTTTAGTCCCGGTCAAAAATTTATCCCCTCAGACCTTGCGCACCGTCCGATTTGCCCAATTATTTGCAGATGCAAATTCCGGGGAAATTACCTTATTACACGTTTGTGCACGGCGGACTCCGGTCGAACAAATTCAGCGGTTTGAATTCGATCTCGCCCGACTGGTTAAACGGGATAATTCCTCAATCAAAATTGCCATTACCACCGTTCCTGATGATGATGTGGTCAAGGTGATTATGAAAGCAGCGCAATCGGTGGATTTGGTGATTCTGCGCTCAATTCGTCGTCGGACTGCCGGAGGTTTAACAGTCAGTAACGTGACTACCCAGGTGATTGAAGAGTTAAAATGTTCCCTCATTGTGTTTGGTGAACCGCACTCTTAACTCCCGTATTAACCCTTAATACTGTCCCGATTGTGGGATTTTACTAAACCACATGGTGAGTTTGTAATTGGTACAACTCCGACGGTGTTACTGCTCCATATTCGGTGATAATGGCAGTAATTAATTCTGCCGGAGTGACATCAAAGGCCGGATTGTAAAATTCCACGCCGTGGGGATAAATTCGGGTTGAGCCAATTTGATAAAGTTCTTCGGCATCGCGAATTTCGATGGGAATGGTGCTACCTTCAGCTAAGGTAAAATCAATCGTTGATAAGGGTGCGGCCACAAAAAAAGGAATGCTATGAGCTTTAGCAACAATCGCTAAATTATAAGTACCGATTTTGTTGGCCGTATCCCCATTTGCCACAATGCGATCGGCACCCACAACTACTGCATCGATTAATCCTTGTTTCATGCAGTGTGCGGCCATATTATCGGCGATCGCAGTTACAGGAATTCCTTCCTGAACACATTCCCAAGTCGTCAGTTTTGCCCCTTGCAGACGCGGACGGGTTTCATCCGCATAGACGCGTTCTAAGCGATCGCTTTTCCATGCCGATCGCACTACCCCTAATGCCGTCCCATATCCTGCCGTTGCTAAAGCCCCCGCATTACAATGGGTCAGAATTCGCAGCTTTTGCGGCGTATTTGGGAGCACTTCCAAACCGTAATCCCCGATCGCCTGACAAGTTTTTAAATGTTCTGCTTGTATCCCCTGTGCCGTTTCTAGCAAGATTTTCTTGAGATAACTCACAGGTCCTAACGTCTGCCTTGCTACCGTTTGCATTCGGGCGATCGCCCAAAACAAATTAACCGCCGTCGGACGAGTCTGGCGTAACGTTTCTGCCACGGTTTCCAGGTGAGTCAAAAACTCTCCCCGTTCCTCCGTTTCGATTTCCCGGGCTCCTAAATACATTCCATAAGCTGCCGCCACTCCAATCGAGGGTGCACCGCGCACGATCATGGTTTGAATAGCCCTTGCCATATCCTCATAGCGACGAATTTCTACTACCGCATACTCCATCGGCAACCGAGTTTGGTCAATGAGTGCTACATGGTCTTCTTTCCAGACAACGGGATAAATCGGAGGATTTCCAGACATAATCAATCCGGTGAAAACGAGGTGAATTAGCTCTTGCTTATTCTACTCGATCGCCCCAATTTTTGGCGAAGTTCTTGCCAAAATGTCATTAATTTACGTCCGAGGATGCGCCGGATCCCTTTCGTAATCTTTTCAAAGCGATAGTAGAATAAAAGGTCTATCACCTCTGAGAGTTCCAGAGTTCCTAAATAGGCCAATCCTTGATCAATCCGGCGATCGCTATAGTTGAGATAAACTTGGTTAGCTACCCCCTCCGAAATATCCCAGGACCGCTTAAATTGCTGGTGGAGGTGGTTTTGATAGGCAGCAAAATCCCCTCGGCGATCGGCCAGATACTCTTTGATATATTCGCTGGCAATTTGCGCTGAGGTCATACCATGCCGAATCCCTTCTCCCCCCAAAAAATTCACCGCTGAAACCGCATCTCCAATGGCGATTAAATTATCACGGTAGTAAATATCTTGTAGCCCTCTACTGTAGTGTAGGATTGAACCGTGGGTTTCTATGCGGTGATAGTCTTCAATTTGCAGATACTCTTGAATCAGCAACTCAATGGACTGTTTAATTGCCGGATATTTATCTTTAAAAATTTGATGTTGACCCCAATAACGAGCCGCCCCTACTTTGAGAAGATTGGGTTCCATCGGAAAAATCCAGGAATACCCTTGAGGTATCCAGTGATGGCCGAGGAAAAACATCAGAGACTCCGCACAAGATTGGTAAGTCGAGTCATTCACTTGAATTAAATATTCAATGCCGGTCCCGGTAAAAAAATCAGGGCGCTTTTGGTGGTGAGGAGACATCAGCGATCGCGCGGCCCCTGTGGCATCAACCAAAACCCGAGTCCGAACGGCGATCGCTTCTTTTCCCTGGGGTTTAAGCATCACCACCGTTTCCCCATCCTGGGAATAGTGACGCAAGTATCGATGACCCAACCACACCTCACCCCCCTTTTTTGTCACTTCCCCGGCCAAAAATTCCCGCAGTTTAGCAAAATTTAACACTGCACCTAAAGCGGTGGAAGATTCCCACTGTTTCCGAACTTGGGTACTGACAATCACAAGCTGTTTCCAAAAACTCCCCACCACCGATTCAGGTAACTCAAATTGAGTTAAGGTTTCCAGTGGAGTAGCAGCACTTGAAAAATTATTAGCCTCAAAAGTTTGATGTTGTTCCACCAGTAAAACTTGGATGCCAGCACCCGCGAGTTGCCTCGCACAATGCCCTCCGGCTGGGCCAGCACCCACAATAATCACATCAAAACTTTTCATGGTATCACCGAATTGAGTCCTGAAATACAGCCATCATTATTCAGACAAAGAGAACGCAGAGAAATGCTGTTTTCTCTGCGTTCTCTATTCCTGAGTTCTAGGGATAATTTTAAAGGGAGAATTGCTCAGGGTGTTAGTTAATGAGCAACAGAGACAGGCGATTTAAACGTTTGTAAAACGCGATCGGCCATTTGAGAGGGCGTTAAACCCAAGTCAGCGAAAGATTGCTCCGGTGTGGCATGATCCACTAATTGATCCGGCACACCCAGACGCAACATGGATACCGGGATATTATGATCCATGCAAGCTTCCGCCACGGCAGAACCAAAACCGCCCATCAAGCAGCCTTCTTCCATCGTTACCACTTTACCAATGCGTTGAGCCAGGGGCAAAATTAACTCGGTATCCAAGGGTTTGACAAAGCGGGCATTGACCACGGTGGCAGAAATCCCATGTTCGTTGAGAATTTCCGCTGTTTGTAAGGCAGGATACACCATTGAACCATAGCCGAGGATTAACAAATCATCACCGCTACGGAGGATTTCCCCTTTGCCAATTTCCAGGGGTTCCCATCCTTCTTCCATGAGGGGAACACCGTATCCATTGCCTCGGGGATAGCGCATGGCGATCGCCCCATCGGTGTAGTCAATTCCCGTGACTAACATCCGTTGCAATTCCGCCTCGTCCTTCGGTGCCATTAGCACCAAATTGGGAACGCACCGCAGATAGGAAATATCATATAACCCTTGGTGAGTTGGCCCATCTGCCCCAACAATTCCCGCCCGATCCAGACAGAAAAACACGGGTAATTTTTGGATGCAGATATCGTGAATAATTTGGTCATAAGCCCGTTGCAGGAAGGTGGAATAAATCGCGCAAACCGGGCGAATTCCTTCACAAGCTAAACCCGCTGCCAGAGTTGCGGCGTGTTGTTCAGCAATCCCCACATCAATATACTGATTGGGAAGTTTGGCCTGGAGTTTATCTAATCCCGTACCCGTTGCCATTGCGGCAGTAATTCCCACAATTTTTGGGTTTTCTTCCGCTAGTTTAATCAGAGTTTCAGCAAAAACTTTGGAATAGCTGGGGGGTTTGGGTTTATTGGAGGGAATAGCTTTCCCCGTTGCCAGATTAAAGGGATTTTGGGCATGGTAACCCACTTGGTCTTTTTCGGCGATCGCATAGCCTTTGCCCTTCACCGTAGCCACATGGACCAAAACCGGACCCTGCATTTGATGCGCTTGATTGAAGGTTGTGATCAACTCTTCCAAATTATGCCCATCGATCGGGCCGATATAGGTAAAGCCCAACTCTTCAAAGACTGCCCCAACTTTAGGAACCGCCAACCGCTTCATCCCTTCCTTGATGCGTTGCATTTCTGGGGTGAAGGTTTCCCCGACAAAGGGGAGGTGTTTGAACTGTTCCTCTAAATTGTCTTTGAGGAACTGAACCGGGGGACTGAGGCGCATTTTATTCAAATAACGAGGAATCGCCCCCACATTGGGAGAAATCGACATTTCGTTATCATTAAGGACCACCATCAAATTGGTGTGAGGCAAATGACCCGCATGATTAATCGCTTCCAAGGCCATGCCGCCGGTGAGGGCACCATCGCCAATCACCGCCACCACTTTGAATTTTTCCCCTTTCATATCCCGGGCTAAAGCCATGCCTAATCCCGCCGAAATGCTGGTGGAGGCGTGACCCGCGCCAAAATGGTCAAATTTGCTTTCGCTGCGCTTGAGGTATCCGGCGACGCCATCTTTTTGGCGCAGGGTATGAAAATTGTTATACCGTCCGGTAATCAGTTTATGGGGGTAGGCTTGGTGACCCACATCCCAGATGACTTTATCGTGATCGAGGTCGAGGGTTTGGTAGAGGGCCAGAGTCAGTTCGACCACGCCCAAACCAGGGCCGAGGTGACCACCAGAGGCGGCGATCGTTTCCAGATGCTTTTCCCGAATTTGTCGAGCAATTTGCTCAAGTTGATGGATGGATAAACCGTGCAACTGGTTTGGGTGAGACAGTTCACTCAGATGCATATTTTTTATTGAATTCTGCGATCGTGCTTACAAAGGAAGTTACACAGGGTCAACTGGGGAGTAGAGGGTGGGTTTGCCGTCCCCCTCACCAGTGACGACCTATGGCGTATGCCCCATCGCTGCTTGGACTGCAAAGGGGATTAGCTTCAATAACTGCTACTTAAGGGATTGATAAGTCCCACTTAATTTACCATGAGCAGATAGAATTGGGATATTCCCCTCTTACTCTAGTCCAGGTGCGGCCCTTCAGACCAACGGGTTTTGAGAAAATCATTCCCGACGGGTTGGGGATAGGGGGAAAAAACCAGGCCCTACAGCTTAAAGGCTAGGGCTATCAGGACTTAGAGTGGCAGGGGGAGGATTGAGGATTATTTCTGCGATCGCATCTCACCAGGAGTCGGCTGTTTTGGGAATCGAGATGGACTATCAAGCCGCCTTTGTGACGTTGGCGGCGAGTAATTTTGAAGAAATTGTACAATTCTATGCTCGATTGTTGGCGATCGCCCCCAATCCTTATCGTCCCGAAGTCTATGCGGAGTTTTCGGCGGCAGGGTTGAGATTAGGGATTTTTAAGCCAAAAGCCAGTCATGAAGCGGAGTTTTTGTCCCAAGGTTCCGGCAGTTTGAGTTTATGTTTTGAAGTGACCCACTTGGAGGGGGCGATCGCCCATCTGAGTCAGTTAGGATATCCACCCCCTGGCGCAATGATCACCGCCTCTCACGGACGAGAAATTTACGCTTATGACCCTTTAGGCAATCGCTTAATTTTTCATGAATCGATACAGCATTTCTCCACAAATTAGCCCTCAGCAGGAAACGATGAGACTTCTAGTAAACTTCTAAAAAGACCCGGTTAGTCAAGGATTTGGGGGGGGATTATCGGTGATTTTGAACCCGGTCTTTTATAAATAACCTAATAAATCAGCAAAACTAAAAAAGCTGACTATTAATAACAAAATTGCCGTCAATTGCGGCAGCCTAAAGGTTGGAGAAGGGGCGATCGCACCGCGAACTAAACAGGAACAAGATGATCCAACCGCATAACTCAGGCTCAAAACCAAATAAGGCCAATCCAGAGTCACCCCCCAAAATCCGAGTAAAACAATCGCTGCTGAAAGCATCACCAGTTCAGTAAACAGGGGAGGATTCTGCTGAATATAATTAATTAGGGTATCTCCCCAAAATCGCCAACGTCGCATTTAGATTTAAAATTTAAGACCTTGTTTTTTATTTTAATCTAAGATTAACCTCATATTAACCCTGTGATCTGCCCTCTGGAGATAGAGGAACTCCGAGCAATGTCTAATCCAGAAGGAATAGCGAACCCTAAGCTACTGATTGTGAAGAGGAACTGGGCAATTATTGACCGGATAAGTAAGCGATCGCCTCGGACATCTCCACCTGGGGAAACGCCTCGTAAAACCGGCTGACACTCATAAACGGATCCGGAGTTGCCAACACCACCAGGCGATCGCACCAGGGTCCAATCTGTTCCACCAACTCCGCAGGGGCCACCGGCACACAGATCCAGATTTGGGCCAGATTTCGATGTCGTAATGCCTGTACCGCGACTGCCATCGTCATCCCCGTAGCAATCCCATCATCCACCACCAGCGCCCAAGCCCCCGTCGGGTCCACCTGGGGACAAGCCCATGCCATCTGACTCAATTGTACTTTTGCTTTCGCTTGAGCCTCCTGTTGGGCCATTTGCCGGACCTGATATCGCAACACCCGTTGTCTCCCCCAGAGAACCTCTCCATCCGCCGTTACCGCACCCAGCGCCAGTTCTGGGTTCTCGGGGCGCGTAATTTTTTTAGCCACAATAATATCTAAGGGACAACCCAACCGCTGCGCCAGAGGTGCGGCGATCGGCAATCCCCCTCGCGGCAAAGCATAGACAATCGGTTTAATTTGCGTCAAGTCTGGGTCGATTTCCGTCAGTTGTTGGATCACCGCTTCAGCCAGTTGTTCTCCCGCATCAGCGCGATCGCGAAATAATGGGGCAGGTATCATCATCCCCTCCAGCCAAATAGCACTTCAGTTGCCTCTATGATGGCTGATTTTTTCCGACCCTGATGCGTAATGGGTCACTTTATCCCCTTTTCTGTTAGCCTAAAATTAGCCTAAACCGGCTTAACCCCAGGTTTAAATCATTGAACCCGCTGATATAATTGACCCCGATGCTTTCAAGTCTAAAATCGACAAGACCGAGAAATAAATCTCAAATTTGCCAATGCTTTTAAGCCTTTACTAACAGGTTTAAATTTTAAAATTAACCCGAATAAGGACACAAAATGACCGAAGAAAACCAACTGAATCTATTTGACATCACCCCTTTTGATGCACCTCCTACCCCCCCATCCTTTAATCCCGAACTAATTCCAACCCGTGGCGATATTCCCATTCCTCCGGGAACTTATAGTAGCGTTGATGAGCTGTCAATTCCCTGTAATCAATGCCACCGATGTGGATTAGGGGCGAATCGGACCCATGCTGTTATTGGCCGAGGAAATCCCCAGGCTCCGATTATGATTATTGGAGAAGCCCCGGGGCAAACCGAAGATGAAACCGGATTACCCTTTGTCGGCAAAAGCGGAGAGTTATTAGAAAAAATCCTGGCCTCGGTCAAACTTTCCACAGAAAAAGATGTTTATATCTGCAATGTCAATAAATGCCGACCCCCTGGAAATCGTGCCCCCACGCCAGAGGAAATGGAAGCCTGTAAACCCTATCTTTTAGAACAAATTCGGCTAGTCAATCCCGCCATTATTTTATTAACCGGAGCAACAGCAGTTAAAGGATTACTCAAGGAAAAACGGGGAATTACTAAAATTCGGGGTCAATGGTTTGAATGGGAAGGAAAACTCTGTATGCCCATCTTTCATCCCGCCTATCTTTTGCGCAATCCGTCCCGAGAAAAAGGCTCCCCAAAATGGTTGATGTGGCAAGACGTCCAGACCGTGAGTGCCAAATTAGAAGAACTCGGACTGAAATAGTCCAGGGAATAAAAACTAGCCCGGTCAAGGGGGTAATACGAACGGTAGGTGGGCGGTACTCTTCCTACTCCTAAGTCGGGGAAGTTTGGCGATCGCTCTGAGCTATCTCGCCTGTTAAAATGCGGGGTTTCCGCCCAAGTTACCACAGAAACAAGGTTTCTTTTCTTTCCTGGATTTTTTTTACGCTATCAATTTTTGAGCAAGTGAACTCCGAACGATCCCCCTAAATCCCCCTTAGAAACCGGGACTTTGAGGCGAAATCTGCACCTCAACTGCTTGAGAAACCCTATATTTATTTCCTACAATTATCTTATGATCACTTCTGACCAGCAATTATCACACTCACAACTTGTCTATGAAATCTAAAGCTGTTGCCCTATTTCTGAGTCTTGGCCTTGCGACAACCGTGGCTGCCTGCGCCCCTGAAACTCCCCCCGAAGGAGAGCAAACTCCCCCAGCCCCTACTACTCAAGATGATGGAGAAGAAGGTGGTGCGCCCACAGCCCCAGGTTCGACTACTCCCAATTCAGGATCAACCGGGGGAGACGCTCAAACTACACCAGGTTCTGCCACTCCGCAAGGAGATGGCGAAGATGGTGAAGACGGACAAGAGAACCAAAATGACCAAGATGGTGAAGACGGCCAAAATGACCAAGCTGGGGAAGGTGGAGAATCTTAGTCGATTGCCACTGTTATTTTGAATTGTGGCGACAAATTGCCACAATTCAACCCTCTTAACCCTCGTTTGATGATAACGAGGGGATTTTATCTGGGGTTTTCCTAGTCTTGAATCAGATATCAAGACTAGGAGATACCTCTCTATATTTTAAAATCATTGTTCCCGATAAAATCATCAATCTTAATTTTTAGGTAAATTGGGTATTAATTTTATGATTTTATGTATTGATCAAGTTCTCAATCCCGAACAGTTAGAAGAGATTCATCGATTTTTGAAAGAGGGTGAATTTGTCGATGGTAAACTCACGGCGGGGAGATATGCAAAAACCGTTAAAGATAACGTTCAATTGAAAGGAGATACGGAGGTCGCCCAAAAGGTGCGGGAAATTGTGCATACTGCGATCGCCCAAAATCCCCTATTTAAAGCCGCCGTTCGTCCCAAAACAATTCGCCCCATTGTTTTTAGTCGGTATGAACCAGGAATGTCTTATGGTTGGCATACCGATAATGCAATTATGGGTGAGCGAGAATTGGTGCGATCGGATGTTTCCCTAACCCTATTTCTCAGCGATCCAGATACCTATCAAGGCGGTGAATTAGTCATCGATACCAGTTTAGGAGAAAAATTATTCAAATTGGCGGCTGGGTCAATGATTGTTTATCCTTCTACTTTTCTGCATCAAGTTACTGAAGTAACGGAGGGAACTCGTCTCGCTGCGGTGACTTGGGTTCAGAGTTTAGTTCGCGATGTTCAGCAACGAGAAATTCTGTTTGAACTGGACACTGTTCGCCGGTCAATATTTGAGGAACATGGCAAAACTGTAGAATTTGATTTACTCTGCAAAACCCACGCGAATTTACTGCGGCAATGGGTCGAAATTTAACCCAAACTATCCAACAGTTACTATTTTTGATAACTTCCCTTATAGCTAGTCCTAGAGAAACCGCTCAAGATACTTGCCTTTGAAAACTCTCAAAATTCGTTAGGTTTTCTATAACTGGAAAAACTAACCCCTGCGCCGACAATCGCCCAACCATAAACGGACCGCTTGGGCCATTTCGCTATCACTACTATCTCGCGGAGGAGTCGGAATAGCACCTGTGGGATAGGCGGTGCGAGAAAACATTTGATTAACTCGCCACCCTTGATCAGTTTCGGCTAAAAATAGCCAATGATATTGCTGATATTCTACCGATTGAGTTGCCGTATAATGACGTTCTAAAGTGGTGAAAAAAACTTGAGCGATCGCCGGGTCAGACCCTTCGATTTCTAAATCTCCAGGTAACCGAGACACGGGAGGATGATTCACCCCTGGACCTTGAGGCAAGGGTTGAAACTCCGGACGACCCGCGAGAATCACGAACCGAGGCACATAATCGGGGCTACTTCGTTGAATCGTGCGATTAGCATAACTGGGCAAATCAGGCAGCAATTGAGATATTAATAGGTCTAAATCCGCCGGACAAACCCCAGGAACCTTGGGTGCAGGGAGGGGAACTTGGGCCATCGCCTCCGCCCTAGCTGCACTGACCCCCATGGGGAAGAGAGACCCTGTGCCCAGACACAGCAGAACCCGGGCAATTGTAATAACAGACTGCTTCACCCCCCCCTGATCTAGGTAGAGTGAAATACATTTACTTAAACTCACGGGATTTCCTTAAGATCTGCCCTTCTACATTAAGATTTTATTCTTCAATCTGATTGAGCAGATTTTCTACATAATTTACCACATCAGCATTATTCCTTGCCCAATTTTCCCGCTCTGTACGAAGATTGACAAGGTGAGCTTCTATATTTTCTGCATTAATCAAAACCCCAAAATCTTTAGGTACAGTTTCTAAATTATAATTTAATATGTTATTTATAACTAGATTGCCCACAGAAGGAAGATAATGAGAACTATCTAAATAATAGCTCATTTCTTGCGTAATGGGTTCACCCGTAATTTTATTATAACCAGAAAAATCCCAAAAAGGTGTAATTTTAACAATTTCTCTTTTCCATTTTTCTACTACCGGAACCAATCCAGATAGTCGGAGTGCTTCCCCTTGCGTTGCATGAATAGGTGAAATAAAAACTTGAATATCTATCCCTTTTTTTTGACAAGTTCTTATCACAAAATCTAAATCTTTTAAAAAATTAGAAGATATATTTAATTTTTGGCTAATTTCTTTATCTTCTAAAAAAGGCCTGGTTTTTAAAAAAAGATTAAAAATTTCTTGTGAATCAGACGTCTTATAAACCTGAGTTTTATAAAATGTTGCATCACGCAAACCATTTTTATAGAAAAATCCAGCATTAAGCTGGGGCTGATTTTTACTGCTATAAATCGTTTTAAAACTGGCAAGAGAAGAATTCAAAGAAAATAAATTAGTTAAAATATCGGCCAAAGTTAGATGATTTTTTTCGAGCCTACTTTCTGAAAAATCTGCTTTATTTTCATCTAGGTTGCTAAACATAAATAGGTCAATATCTAGGATGACACGCTTTAAATTAGGCTGAACAAATAATGCGTGTTCAAAGTATTTACGAATTTCATACATATTGGCCCCAGAAAGTCCCAGATTATAAGCAGATTTATCCGCGATCGCCGGATGAGCAGGGTCTAAGCCAAACTCTGTCCTCGAAAAACCTAGGAAAATGGTTTGGGGTTTAAAGCGGATGACGTCAATCGCTTTAAACATCCTCACCTGCTTATTTTTTTCTACTTTAATATGATTAAATCCCATCCAAATTGGCGTATTCATTACCCCGTAGGGGTCTGCTGCCCAATTTATTGAAGCAATCGTGATGGATTGACCTAAAACTACGCCTAGCAAAAACAAACTATATCGCCGGTATGATATTTTCATAGTTTTTCCTTAAAATTTGATAGTTTTTCTCCTAAAGGGTAGAATTGGCCTGCTTATTATAAAATTTGTCTCATTTACAGTATAGATAGTCCTAAAAAACTCGGTAAATAACTCAGATTTTCGCGCTTTTTGGTTCTCGCCTAAAATTGAAAATAGAGAAATTCAGAAACTCGGTTAAGGAACAGAAAGGACAGGGTTGCAAAGGTGCTAACGATCCCAATTGTCCAAAAACTTGGCTTAAATCGTTCCATAATTTCTTGAGTATTAGGGAGTAGAACAACGCTCAACATTAAGACTATCAAAGTTAAGATACTATTTTGCGCTCCCCCCTCCGGCAAGTAGTTTAACTTTGGCCCTACCTGAAAAGGTATCCAAGCTGGTAACCAGCCCACTAACCCTTGAAAACTTTCAGGTAATATAATTCCATTGACTCCTGACATCGTTAATAAAATATCTGATGCCTCGTGAAAGTTGCGTGATCGAAATAATACCCAAGATACTAACACGGCAAAAAATGTAATGATTCCTCCCAAGATTTTAGGTAAAGATCGCCCTTGCCGACGCCATAGTTGATGAATTACCAAAAATAACCCATGTAATCCACCCCAGATAACAAAGGTCCAACCTGCACCATGCCATAAACCCCCTAATAACATAGTAATCATTAAGTTCAGATATCGACGCAGTTTGCCCAATCGATTTCCTCCCAGGGGAATATACAGATAATCGCGTAAAAAAGCCGAAAGTGTCATATGCCAACGTCGCCAAAATTCTTCGATAGAGGTTGATTTATAGGGGGAGTTAAAATTAATCGGCAAGTTAATATTGACCATCCATCCTAACCCTATCGCCATATCAGAGTAGCCAGAAAAATCAAAATAAAGTTGTAAGGTATAACTAAAGGCCCCAATCCAGGCTTCAAGGTAGGAAACGGCATCCGCATGATCGAACACCGTTGCCACCCAAGGGGATAAACTGTCAGCAATTAAAACTTTTTTAGATAATCCTAAAATAAAGAGAGTTAGTCCTCGGGCAAAGTTGCGATCACAAAAACCTAAATTTTTTTCTTTTTCAAACTGAGGAATAAGTTCATTATGGCGCAGTATTGGTCCTGCAATTAGTTGTGGAAAAAATGAAATAAATAGAGTATAATTAATAAAATTATAGTTGGTTTCTTTCGTTTCTCCACGATAAGCATCTACGAGATAAGCTACTTGAGTAAAGGTGTAAAATGAAATGGCTAAAGGCAGAATTACATCCATTTTAGGAAGTTCAATTTCCAAAGCCTGATCTAGAGAACGGGCGAAAAAATTAGCGTATTTGTAATACCCCAAAACAGCTAAATTAATAATTGTACCCCCTATCAGGAGTATTTTAGCTTGGTCGCTGCGGGTCGGAGTTCTAGTGATCGAGTGGCCTATAACATAGTTAATCGAAATCGACAATAATAGAAGAATTAGATAGGCAGGATTCCAGTAACCATAAAAAAATAAAGAAGCAAGGGTCATCCAAACCAAAGCTACTTTGATGGAATAGAGCTTTGATAATCCAAAAAATCCAATTAGAGTAATTGGCAAAAACCCGAATACAAAAACATAAGAGTTAAATAGCATTGCTTGCTTGCTTGCTTTTACCTAAATT